>DATKXY010000098.1:0-74091 GCA_035528795.1 archaeon
TGATTTTATGCCCTGGTGGCTTTTAATATTGTAAAAAAACCTACTCTCAATATCAAAATCCCAAGCTCAAAATTGATTTTTTAGTTCTTATTTTCTCTAAAAACAAATATCTCTATGAAAATTTATGAATAATACGGGTTAAGAGAATATACATTGCTACTTGTATCGTATTCATGTTCTTGTACTTTTAAAAAGTATTTTTTGGTTAATAAATCTTTAAGAAACTCTACTGCATTTATCTCAAACATTTTTAAATATTGAGGAGCCTGTCTATAAGAACATATTATCAATCCTTCAGCATTCCTATGGCTATAAAATTCTAATACTTTAGCTTTAACGTATGGTGATTCTAATTTAAATTTTTCTAAAGTTTCTTTTAATTCAATTTCTTCTTTTTCCTTGTCCTTTATTAACTTATTTATACTCTTCAAATTATTTTTGTAAACTTCTTCATTTTTTTCTAAATCTAAAGCTTCTAGATACATTTCTTTCGCCTTCGATAACTCATTCATTTTTTCATAAATTACACCTAAATTATTCAATGCAGCTGCGCTTTTGCCTACTTCTTTAATATGTTTTTCATAATATTTTTTTGATGTTAAAAAGTCCTTTTCATCAGAATATGAATATGCAATTTGAAATAATAATGGAGAACATTCTAAATCATTATCACTGAATCTTTTTGCCAAATCTATTATTTTTTTATATTTTTTTTCTTTGTATAATCTGTCAATTATAGGCTGTAAAAAAGTTTTAGCAATTTTTTTTAAATAATAGCTCTCTTCAATTAAATGCTCAAAATCACAAAGAATATCTTCAAATATATCTGTATCAATATTTTCGGTTAAATCGATATCCAAATATATATCTTCATCACATTTTAACGCATATTTTTTATAATAATTCCAAGCTTTTCTTGGATCCCTTTGGTTCTCTATATATATACAATATAGATGTTTACAAAATTCTGTGTTTTGAGTAAAATATTTATTAGCAAATTCCAAATCTCTTATTACTTTTTTCTGTAATATCTTATTTTCACCTTCTTCAAAGGCTTTACTATATAAAAATAATCCTCTTAATCCCCTAACGATTGCTTTTATTTTAGTTTTTTTACATATTTTTACTAATTGATTTAAAACCTTTGTAATATAATCGCTTGCATCTAAACGTGCATATCCCCAAATTAGTGGATGATCTAATTGATATTCTGGATTGATTTCTTCAATGATACACTCATGTTCCTCATTTTCATTTTCTTTAAGAAAATTAAGTATAAGACCAATGTGTGGAATATAACCTAGTTTATAGTTAAAATCCTCTTCTATAATATTACTAAAAATTTTTTTGCTATCTTTTAAAAGACCTAACTCATAATAAGAAAATGCTCTTATAATATTTATTGTATTAGATTCTTCAATGTTTTCTCCTTTTACAACTTCTAAAAAATCCAAGGTTTTCTTATAGTCTTTCTGATTAAAAAAGGTTTCAGCCATAATAATCTGTATTCGTTCAGAAATAATCCCATTTTCTTTTGCCTCAATATAAATATTATATCTTTTAAGTGGTTTGGTTAGATTAATTAGTTTATAATAAAAATATTCATTTTCAGGGAATATTTTTAAGCCTTTTCTAATTATTCTTATGGCTTGAGATTCATTTTCAAGGTCAGACAACTTATCGAAAGCATCATAGATAGGTTCTTTTGAGACTATTACACGTCTGAAATATTTTTTTGCTTTTTCTTTATTCAGTGCAGGATTATCCCAATATTTATAAAAGCATCCCCAGAAATAATCAATTTTTGAATCATTATAATCTTTATAACTCAATAAAAGTTTTTCAACTCTATCCCATTTTTTTTTATTCAACAAATAAATTATTTTATCGATTTGTTTTTCTGTTAATTTTTTACTCATAATAATCTCAATATATCTTTTTTGTTTATCTTATTAGACTTAGAAATTTAATTTAAATATAAATAAATATTTTTATTTTGTCTATATGCGTTAATTTTTGCAAGACCTCACGCCCCCTTGCCGTCAAACCGCACGGCGCGGGTTTCTGTTTCCTTGCCTGTGGGGACAGTCAGCGGCCCGTAAAGCTGCGGCCTGCGGGTGGTGATCCAGCGCTCCCCGGTGCTGTTCCCACGCAGGGCGGGGTCTAAATCAGCTACCACCATATCATCATCCGCTTTCCAGGTCTCGGCCAGTATCCGGCCGTAGGTGTCGATTATCATGGCATTGCCTGTGCGGATCTCGTCATCGTCCACTCCCACGCCGTTTGCGAAAACGTAAAACACGCCGTTGTCGTGCGCGCGGCTGGGCAGCCAGCGCATGAGCCATCCCCTGCCCTTGGGCCCCTTGAACTCGGCCTCTATGGCCCCGGGGTCCACACGGCGGTTGTCCCACAGGGAGCGGTCGACCAGGCCCATGATATTCGGGTCAGCGGACCGGCAGCCTCCTGTCTGGTGGGGCGCTAAAATGATATCCGCTCCCATGAGCGCGGTAATGCGGACATTTTCTACCAGATTGTTATCGTAACATGTGAGCACCCCGACCCGGCAGCCGTGCGGGGTATCGAACACCGTGTATTCAGAGCCTGAATCCATGAACCGGCTGACAAAAGTATGCAGCTTGCGGTGTTTCTTGAGCCGGCCGTCCGGCATGGCGACAATGACTGTATTGTACAGCTTGCAGTCTTCGCCCAGCTCCACCAGGCCGGCGCCGATAGTGATCCGGCTCTCTTGGGAGAGCTTTGACAGCTCCCTGCACGAGGGGCCCTCGAATACCGGCTCGGCCAGGCCGGCCAGTTCCTCCCTGGAGAGATGACGGAGAAAAAAGTACCCGGTGATGCAGCATTCCGGAAATACGATTATTTGTACATTATCCTTTTTCGCCCTCTGGACAAACGACCGTATTTTTTTGAAATTGGCTTCTTTATCGCCTGGTGCGTGCTCGAACTGAACGCCGGCTGTCCTGATTTTATTCATGATCAGTCCTTTGTGTCTGGAAAATTCAGGTTTATTTACCGTCTGACAGGAGAGCAACGAAAATATAAAATATTGTTTTTTATTTTGTGTACAAGAATTGAGGAAGGGTTCAGCCGGAAAAACCGAACTTTTAAGGCATATTCAGAATATGCAATGATTGGCGGGTGAAAAGAGAATTAATCCGGCTATTGATTTGAAGGAACAAACCAACTGGCCCGGATCCACTATCCTGAGTTTGATAAGGGGAAACTGCCGGCCCGCGCTGTCAGAAACCCGAGCAACCCCTGCCGGTTTAAAAAATCAGATAGAAGATCGACTGCAGAAGCAGCAGCCCGACAGCGAAAAGGCGCAAATCGGTAAAAACCGCTCTCAGGCCCTCAGGCTTTGTCTCCGGCTGCTGGGCTGGCAGGCTAATCACCCAGAGAGCCAGAATGGCGAGCAATCCCAGGAAAAACCAGCGCACCATGGGCAGGGGAACGCTGAGGACCAGAGAGAGCATCTGATCTGCAAAAGGTTTGAGAAATTCAGCCAGCCATTCTTTCATTATTGAACCTGACTTTCTTTTATTTTAGGTATTGCTGAATATATCAGCCCCTCGATTTTCTCCGGGGGCTCCGGCTCGGTGAACAGGCTTACTATTACAGTGGTTGTCAGACCGACCAGGAAAGCCCACCAGGCGATATAGAGGAAGGGGTCCGGGGTGGTGAACAGAAGATCCTTGATCAGGAACAGGGTGGAACTGGTAGTAACCCCTAAAGCTAGTCCTGCAATCGCCCCTTTTGCATTGGCCCGGCGCCAGAGAAACCCCAGGACTATAATAGCCAGCAGAGGACCTTGGAAAATACTGAGCATAGTCTGCATATAGGTGAAAATACCGGAGAAATTTTCAGTCAGGCGCGCCAGGAAAATCCCGATTACCACAAAAATCACAGTCAGCACCTTGCCCACGATCATATAATGCCTCTCATTCCTGTCAGAGACAAAATATTTCTGGTAGATGTCCTTCGTCCAGAGAGTAGCCGCGCTGTTCAGGTAAGAGTCCACACTGGAAATGAGGGCGGCGAGAAAAGCCGCGAAAACAATGCCTGTAAGCCCCGGCGGCAGAAGGTCGTGCATCAGGGTGGGAAAAATATCGTCCCCTTTTGCCAGACCGGGATGCAAGGCCACTCCGGCAATACCCGGGCCGACCAGAATGATTGGAATAAAGAGCTTAAGGAAAGCACCCCAGAGCACGCTTTTTTTGGCTTCGTACTCGCTGCGCGCACCCAAGGCCCTCTGGACAATGGCCTGATTGCCGAGCCAGTAAGCCGGGGAAAGTACGAATGTAAGGCCGAAAACGACACTGGCCCAGCCTAATGGAGTCGCGGTATCCGCGGGAACTATCAGTTGAAAGTGATGCTCGAATTCAGGTCCCATAGCTGTAACAGCGGAGATCAGTTCACCCCAGCCGCCGACTTTGAGCATCGCGATCGACAGGATGATAAAGCTGCCGAAAAAGAGTATCACGCACTGGATCGAGTCGAGATAAACCACTGCGGCCAGTCCCCCGAAAAAGGTATAGATGCCCACGACCGTGGCGATGAGGATCACCGAAAACATGATCGGCCAGCCGCAGAGGATGTGCATTGTCTTGGCTGCAGTGTAAAAGAAAATTCCGAGCATGAACAGGAAGAAGATACCCCAGATCAGGGCCACCAGGGAGCGGACGAACTGATTGTATCGGAGTCCCAGGAACTCAGGCACTGTAAATACCTTGGAGCGCCAGTAATAGGGAACAAATATAAAGGCGGCCAATACCATTGCGGGAATGCAGCCGATCCAGTCGAAATTGGATACCGCTATGCCGAAAGTGTAAGCCATGCCTGCCACTCCCACAAGCTCCAGGGCGCCGATATCCGAGACCACCATGGACATGCCGATAGCCCACCAGGGCAGGTTCCTGCCGCCGAGGAAAAAGTCGGCATCGCTCTTGATGAACCTGCCGATCAAGGAGCCGGTAACCGTGATCCCCACAAGGTAAACAGTGATGATTATTACATCTATAGTGGCGAGTTTTCCGACAGCCAGTTCCACAAAGCTCCTCACAGGCTTAATTATTCTGTTTGATAGAAGCGGAAGATAAGTCAGAAAAATAAAACATACTACCGGACAGTCAAGACTTTTATATTTTAACGCAGTTATTCATGCCCTCTTGTTCCATAACTACTGAGCCAGGATTGAAAAATTCATGCCAAGCCCACTGGTAATCAAACCCCACCACTTTTTAGACATTATCCGGGATTTCGGGGCAGGCGTTGAGCATGAGCCTCACCCTTACGGTCACGCCGTGCATCGAGTGGCCCGCATCCTGCGCGAAGATCCGGACACCCTTCTTCAATTGACTGCAAGCCACGACTCGGTCTGCGAGCCCTGCAGGAACCTTGTCAATGGTCACTGTCTAGACACCACTGACACTACGGGCCAGGAAATTTCCAAGGAAAGCTACAACCTGATGATCGATCGGCGCTATTTTGAAAGGCTGGGACTCAAGGAGGGGGACAGGCTGACAGCCCTGGAATTCTGCCGGCTCACTCTGAAACGTCTGGGTGACATTTACTCGATCTATCAGGAGGTCTCCATAGAAAAGACAGCCCGGCGGGAGAGAGATCTCAAGCGCGGGCTGAAAGAATATCTGAAAAAAGGCACAGGCGGAAAAGACTGAAAAACAACCCTCTCCGGAGACTGCTTGACTCAAGCTCAATCAGGGAAATCCGGAGGCAGCGTTTTAGTGGTCATGTATTCTTCCCAGAGCCTGCGTGTTTCCTCATCTTTCGGATTGCGGCCGACCCATTGGCTCAAAAAGGCCGAAGCCATCACCTTTTTACCCATAGCGTCGTATAAGCGGATTAATTTCTGAAAACCCAACTGAAAATAGGGATCCACTTTGATCGATTCAAGCAGCATCTCTGTGGCCGGAATAGTGTCGGTTTTTTCCAGGGCTATCTTGGCCAAACCCGCCCATTTCAAAGGATCAGGGGGAAATTTTTTGAAATAATTGGTCGCGTACTCTTTGGCTTTATCATAGTGCCCCGTGGAGGCGAACCTGGTGGCAAAGTTGAAAAGCATATTTTCATACTGGGGATCGAAAAACACCAGCTGACGGAAATTCCAGTTAGCTGCATTTTCATCTTTCCGGCCAAGATAAGCCTCTCCCAATTGAAGATGAATCCGGGCATAGGACAAAAGCGGAGCAAGCCTGTCCTGCCGCAGAGCCTGGAGATCTTTGGCCGTGGAGTTATATTTGTACTCATCCCAAAGCAGCTTCGAGCATTTATTCATGTCCACAGCAATAGCTCCAGGCTCCCTGCGCCAGAAATTCAAACTGTCGGCTGTAGCGAGAGTATCTTTTTCCAATAAACGCACCGCCAGACCCTGAAGGACAAGGTAGCGGTTCAGTCCCACCATATTTTCCACACCCAGCTTGTGCGAAAAATAAACCGGGCGGGTAAACCCATTGGCGCGCAAAATATCGATTATCGCTATATCCCGCACCAGAAACTGCGTATTGTTAGGATAAACCACCTCCAAGTCTCCGAACTGGAAAGACTGTTTCTGGGGCAGCCTTATCGGATAGAGCCGGTCGATATAGCTGTCGTCAAAAGTCATCGCCACCGGCGGGGAAGACTTTTTAATTCTCTTAAGATAAGATTTGTCTGATAAAGAAAAGTAATTGATCAGCGACCTCTCTGATCCTTTAGAGACAAATTTATTTACATAGACTGCAGGATAATATTCTTCGTTATTTCTCAGTATCAGGATGCAGTCAGGCTCCAGCCCTTTCAACTGGTTTTCAGCCAGGTCCCGGACTGCATAGTACCCTGACATATCTTCCGACTGCCAGCGGAAATAAATGAAAGACAGCTGCAGAATAACCAGGACAACTGTCAGGGTTCCCCCTGTCAATCTTACAAACCGGCTTGTCTGGAACTCCATTTTTCTTGCAAAACGCCCGAATAAAAGCACCAGATCCATTCTCAAGAAAATAAGCCCCAGAACCACCCAGAAACCGGAGAGCAAAAATGTGAAAAGAAAAAGGCGGTCCAAATGCATGGGGTCATGCCTGATTGGATCAGGAAATTTGTCCCAGGCCTGCTCCAGACCCAGCTTAGGGTTCACCAGCCACAAGGTTGCCAAAACAGTAAATAACAGGAAGGCAAGAGCTGTCAGGCACAATTTCCTCTCATGCTGCCAGAAACGCACCAGGGCATAGAGAAAGACTGCCAATATCACCGTCCCGCTGATCCAATGACCCGCCTGGCTTTTGAGATAAGTCCAAAAGAGCGGAACCTGGTACATAAAAAAGTTTGCATTGCGCGGCAGGGAATTGCGCAAAGCATCGAAATTGAAGGCATAGCTCCAGAAGTCTTTCTTGAACAATCCCACCTGTCCGCCCAGCCCGGCATCCAGAACCGGCCGAATGGAAATGTACAAATAGATGCTCGAACCCAGGATGAAAAAACCGAGCATGGAGAACCACTTGGATTTTAATATTTTTTTAACCTCTGTCCCTAAAATAAGGAAAGGCAGGAGGATTGCGGCGCTGAAAAGGAAGACGTGCTGCTGGCTGAAAGAGAGTCCCATGAGATATGCCCACAGAAGCATCATCAGCCCGGGCGAAGCGCAGCCCTCTTCAACCCTTACAATAAGCCAGAGAGAAAAAGTGAGGATAAGAAGGTTAAAGCTTTCCGGGCCGGCAGTCACCGCGCTGGCCCAGATTGAGGGCAGAGTGGCCGCAAAAACAGCTCCGGCCCCAATGATCCAACGGACGCTGGTCAGGGATTTATCTTTCTCGGCCACCCCCAGTCTTGTAATCAGGCGGTCGATTAAAGCAAAAGAAATCGCAGCCGTGGCCGCCGAACTGAGAGCTGAAACGAGATTCACTCCTGTGGCCGGTTCGATATGCGCCGCCCACCCGAGAAGCGGAACGAGGAGGGCATTAAAAATTTTGGACAGAGAAAAACACGCCAGCAGATAAAGCAGGTTGCCCGGAGCTGGCGGAAGGCCGGCCAGAAGACTGTTGACCGCCCAGGAAGCCGCATCCCCGGGGCCAAGCGAAAGTGAAAGAGTGACAGCAAACAAGATCAAGGCCAGCAGGAAAATCAGCAGGGTTAATTTTGTTCTATTCATTTGCTCCTTAGCTCCTCATAAGTTCCACCTACTCGTCATTATTTTCTGCTGATCTCACGTTAAAATCAACAGATACTACTCAGGTCATAAAATTATTTACATCTATCCGTAAAGGAAATTTTTATTCTTCTTTTGGTGGCAAAAGAAGCAAAACCATTTCTTTTTAAACAAAAAGAAACAAAAGTTAATCCTGGCACTTAAGTCTTTTACTCCGCTTCGCCAAGCTCGCCTGGCGCGATAATGCTGCGCAAAGGCCTGCCTGGGCGTTGTACATCTAATATGGCGATGATGGAAATTACTTGTCTTCTACACGCTCCAAGAACACGGGCCCCGGACTCCAGGGCTTCTTATAGCCTCTAGTTTCACCTGGGATGGCTTTATCATCCCAGGTAAATGCCCTCAAACCTCTTTTCGGTAGTTGTAAAAGTTTTTCTCTTGGGATATTTCAATCGTTGTTACGTAAAGTAAGCCGCTGGCGTCTTAAATGTAAAAATTGACACTTGGTAAATCATTCCTGCTTACTCGACTTTTATGAATAACCAAGGCTGAAGCATATAAACAATAATACAAATGGAAACTATTTAATGCTCCCTATAGTAACAGCTCGAAACCAGACAAAGCCGGGAAAATCTGTTTAAGGTTCCTGATCGGCAACTTTTATTTATCACAATCTTGAGGGCACCGGAAAACGCGACGCCACCGCGACAGCACGCCGGACCGGGCCTACATCATGAACCCTTAAAATGTTCGCTCCTGAAAGGGTAGCCACTGTACATGCAGCCAGAGTGCCCTCCAGCCGCTCGGCAGGGGTCTTTAACCCGGCAAGAGCCATGAATGACTTACGGGACGGCCCAACCAGAAGGGGCCTGCCCAGCGGTGCGAACTCAGACAAGCGGGAAATCAACTCATAGTTGCCGAAAGGGGATTTGCCGAAACCGATTCCCGGATCCAATGCGATGCGTTCCCGGCCAAGGCCTGCTTCTTGCGCCCTGGCCAGGCCTCTTTCGAAAAACATGAAGATTTCGGCTATCATATTTTCATATTTAGTGTCTGACTGCATTGTCCGCGGCTCGCCGCGCATGTGCATCATTACATATCCAGCCTGAAGACCCGCCACGGTTTCGAGCATTTTTTCATCCAGCCGGCCTGCGCTTATATCATTGACCACGTGCGCCCCCTCTTCCACTGCAACCCGGGCCACCTCGGACTTGTAAGTATCCACTGAGATAATAACCTCAGGCAGTCTCCCGGCCAGCTCCCGGATCACCGGAATGACCCTCGCCGCTTCCTCTTTTGCGCTGACCGGAGAGGCTCCCGGCCTGGTGGATTCCCCTCCGACATCAATAATTTCTGCGCCCTCGGCTGCCATCCTCTCCGCATGATCGGCCGCTGCCCCTGAATCCTGAAACATCCCTCCATCATAAAAGGAATCCGGTGTCAGATTAAGAACGCCCATCAGCTTTGGCAAACCGTCAAAAACGAGAGACTTGCCGTGACCGATAAGCCAGCGCCTGGAATCGGAAGGCTCAATTGTGTTTTTTTGCAAAATCACTTGAAGCTCTAAAAGTGTGGTAAAAAACGCTTTCAGATGATCGAGCGTTCTGGCATCGTAAGAGCGATTCGCTAATCGCCCCTACATGTTATTGATATACAATGAGTTAGCACTATCTTTCAAGCGTCTTTTATTTCTCTCAAATAAGAATGGCTAATAATCAACACAACTCAAGAGTAAAATAGATTTTTAAAAAAATACAATTAAAGGAGGGGAAAGCCCTCCTTGTGTTTAAAAACTTTTATTAAGAATTAAATTCTAAATTTCCCGGGTCATTTAATCGCCGACCGGGTACACCGGGCCACCGAAGCCTCATCGAGGTTTCTCTTGACTGTCTTCCTCTTTCCGGGAGCCTGAAGACGCCGCTTTTTTCTCCCGCGCCGCTTTTTCACTGCTCTTGCTCGAGGCCGAAGATTCCAGCAAGCTTTTAGTTCCTTCCCCTACACTGCTTTCGGTTTGCCCGACACCGGACTTTGCCCGCACCCTGAAACTTTTCCTCGCTTTCACCCTGGTTCCGGCGGCTTTTAATGGAAGGGCCTTCTTTTTTTCAACCGGCAGTTTTTCCCCCGCAACTATGATATTGATCTCCTCCGCATCGAGAACTTCCCGCACCAGCAGGGCATCTGCCAAAGCATTCAGCTTGTCGCGATTGTTGCGCAGAATAGTCATGGCCTTACTGTAAGCATCGTCGATAAAATGCTTTACCTCGCGATCTATCATGCGTGCGGTAGCTTCGCTGTAGTCCTGGTGCTGCGCGATTTCCCGGCCCAGAAATATCTGTTCCTGCTGTTTGCCGAAAGTCAGCGGCCCCATGGCTTCGCTCATTCCCCAGGTGCAAACCATCTTGCGGGCCAAATCCGTGGCCCGCTCAAGATCGTTACCGGCACCGGTGGTCATTTCCCCCAGCACGAGTTCCTCGGCGCACCTTCCGCCCAACAGAGCGGTGAGATTGTTCTGGCACCATTTTTTGGTGTAAAGGTGGCGGTCCTTTTCAGGCAGGTAATGGGTGACGCCGAGAGCCAACCCGCGGGCTACAATGGTGACTTTATGTACCGGGTCGCTGCCGGGGGTCAATTTCTGGACCAGGGTGTGACCCGCTTCATGGATCGCGATCTGGCGTTTTTCTTCATCCGAGATCACCATGCTTTTACGCTCGGCTCCCATCATCACTTTATCCTTGGCATCTTCAAAATCCTGCATGGTGACTTTTTCGCGGTTCCTTCTGGCAGCTAAAAGTGCGGCCTCGTTCACCAGGTTCTCAAGCTCGGCTCCGCTCAAGCCTGGGCTCCCCTTAGCCAGAACCTCGACATCTACATCATTGTCCACCAGTATATTTTTCAAATGTACCCGAATGATCCCCGCCCTGCCGCGGACATCCGGCCGGTCTACAACGATCTGACGGTCGAAGCGGCCCGGGCGCAAGAGCGCTGGATCCAATACATCCGGCCGGTTAGTGGCTGCAATCAGGATCACCCCCTCATTGGACTCGAATCCATCCATTTCCACCAGCAACTGATTCAGTGTCTGCTCCCTTTCATCGTGTCCACCGCCCAAGCCGGCGCCTCTGTGGCGGCCGACCGCATCGATCTCATCAATGAAAATAATGCAGGGGGCGTGCGACTTGCCTTGTTCAAAAAGGTCGCGCACGCGCGATGCCCCCACGCCGACAAACATCTCCACGAAATCCGAGCCGCTCATACTGAAAAACGGCACACCGGCCTCACCAGCCACGGCCCTGGCAAGCAGAGTCTTGCCTGTGCCAGGCGGACCTAAGAGCAGAGCTCCCTTGGGAAGCCTGCCTCCGAGTCTCTGAAACTTGCGGGGGTCCTTGAGAAATTCAATGATTTCCTGCAATTCATTTTTTGCCTCGTCACAGCCGGCGACATCCTCGAAGGTGAGTTTGGGCCTGTCACCGGAAAGCAGTTTTGCCCGGCTCTTGCCGAAAGAGAAGGCCTTTCCGCCGCCGGCCTGAATCTGTCGGATGAAAAACAGCCAAAAAATTATCAGGGCCACCCAGGGCAGCCAGCCCACCAGACTGGTCATCCAATTTACAGCCGGCGGCATGCTGTTTATCTCTACCCCGGCTTTCTGGAGACGGTCCACCAGGGATGGATCTTCGAACGGCAGGTAAGTCGTAAAACCCAGCAGATCCTCTGTCGGGGTTCCTGTTTGCTGGCGCACATTAGCTGAGACCGATCGCATTTTACCTGTGATTTTTTTCTCCACTATGGTTATACTCTTTACCCGCCCTTCCTCCACATCCTGGATAAACTGGGAGTAGTTGATCTCTCGCACCTTCTCTTTTTGCGGCGAAAGAAAGTTGAACACAGTGATAGGCAGTAGAATCAACAACAACCAAAATGCGATGTTCTTGGACAGATTCCCGAAGCGCGGACCTTTGGAAGAAGGAGCGCCCTGCTTTTTTTTACGCTGTCCGGGTAACTTGTTGTCTTTCTTTTTGCCACCTTGATTACTGACCATTTTTAGATCCTTTTACCACTAAATTAAGACCTCTTTGATTAAGTCTGTGGTTGATTCCGAGAGGCAACGGAAACTATCCGTAACAACTACAGCGAGCTTCCATTGTACAAAGACCGGATGCAACGATAATGATAAAAATATTTCACTGCTAAGAAGTTGAATATAATTTCTTTAAATTTAAGTGTCAATGATAGTTCCATAAATGCTCATTCCATAAACAGTCACGAGCGCCGTGCCTGGATGATAAGGATTTTTTTTGTGCCGGCGCTCAAAGGAGCGATCTCCGAGCGGGCCACACCGCAAACCCATAAGACTTCGCCCTCCGAGTCACGAAAGACCGGCAATTTTGATCTCTGGCTTGCGGGAATCCGCTTCTCGCCGAAAAGCTTCTTCAACTTTTTTGTCCCGCCCAGCCCGAACGGGCGCATATTTTCCCCGGCGCGCCAGGCTCCTGCACTGAGTGGAAATTTCAGCAGATCGGAATCGAAACCCTCCTGGAATACTCCACCGGCGCCGCCTGTCTTTGAAAACTGCCCGGGACTGCCGCCGTCATACCGTTTTACTCTCAGCGCTATCTCCCACTGGGAGTCCTCCAGAATGAGACTCTTTTTATCTTCAGCCTCGAGTTTCGTGGTTTTCATCTCCGGCGCTATCCCGGGAGTCATTTTTTCACGAATTACTAACGTATTAAACTCGCGCATGACCGTAAGCCCTCCGGGCAGGTCGAGCCGTCCACCGCTGGGACCCTTGAGGATCAGGCGCTCCACGGCATTCAAAGGCCTGCCGGAAAGAATAACCCGCTGGGAGCTCAGCTCGAGCACAGTCCGGCGGATCAGATATCTCCTCAGGAGGGCCGGGGTTTGAGCCGCCTGAGAGCAGTCAAGCTTGAGAACACCGTCGTGCTCCTTTATTACCACCTGATCCATGATCAGGTTCACGCGCTCTTCCAAAGCCGCGCACAAGATCGAGGCTTCCTCTGCAAGGCTGACAAGATTGTCCGTAAAATGGGGATCGTATTCCTGTTCAATCCCGGGAATAACCTTGTGGCGGAGTCGGTTTCGCAGGTATTTATCGCTCAAATTGCTCGGATCCTCGGCATAGGGGATCTCGTTCAGGGCGGCGAAGTGTTCAAGCTCAGATCTTGAGAGCACGAGCAGCGGCCTGATCAGGCACCCGGAGCGGCTTGATGGCTGAATGCCCGCAAGCCCGAACAGGCTGCTGCCTGATAAAAGCCGCATGAGCACGGTTTCTGCCTGGTCGTCACGGTGGTGGCCTGTTGCCAGGCGGTCGCAAGCCAGACGGTCGGCGCAGTCCCAGAGAAAAGAATAACGGGCCAGTCTGGCCGCGTTCTGCAAGTTCATTCTCCCTATGGCTGCCAGAACCCCTACCTCAGCCGCCCCGGAAACAAAAGGAACCTCAAGGGACTCGCAGCGCTTTCGCACCAGTTCCCCCTCAGCCCTGCTTTGTTCCCCGCGCAGCCTGTGGTCGAAATGCGCCGCTGTCAGGGAGAAACCTTCTCTCACGGAGAGCCTGAACAAAATATCCAGCAGCACCATGGAGTCCAGGCCCGCGGACACTGCCGCCAGCACCTTTTCCCCGGGCCTTATCAGGGCCTTCTCCTTAATAAAGCGGCTGACTCTGCCCACAAGCTCACTAGCCAGGTCTTTTTCAAGCATTCAACTGCCTGCTTTCAAAGGGAAACGCTATCTAACTGATATTTTCGCTGTCTGATTTAAACTTAAATCGAATCAAGCAAAAAATTAATAAAAAATTATTTATCTGAATTTCAACCAGGCTGAGATATCTTTTCGGTTGACAATAGAAAACCGGACAGGGGACAAAGTATTTCCCGAACATTAGGCAGGAATGACGACGGGGAAGTTTGAGTCCAACAGCTTGATTGGATAGATACAGAAAGTCTATCCGGCGATAGAAAGAACCGTGCCTGTTGTTAACCGGTCTTTTAATCCACTCAGTTCAATCAGTAACCTTTCGGGCTTTATTAACCGGCCCGGGGCGGGAAGACCTGAAATTTCCCGCCCTTTTTTCGGGAAGCGGCCCAGGATAATATTAAATTTAATAAACCTTCATTTTGCGCCCTGGCTTAAGCCAGCTGACAAAATCTCGATTCTTTATTATAAAATCTTTGTCAAAGTAATCGCGATCATATTACCCTGAGAACGGTCTACTACGCCGAACTCCCAAAGACTCCTGGCCGAAAGAAAAAGCTTGGCGGAAGGGACGAACACGGAGACTTCAGGGCCGATCGCATAATTCCTGTCATGTACAGTCTTGTCCCAGACCACACCCGTGCCGCTGTCATCGGTCAACTGCCATTGGCAGTATCCGGACAATCCTATGTCCCAGAATTTAGCCACTGTTTTGGCCAGGCCCCATTCGATAAGGAAATCACTACCGGGTTTCACCTTGGTTTCACTCTTTTCACTGTGCATCTCGGTCCGGCTGAGAACCGATGCCGACAAGGTCTTAGCCTCATCAAGGTAGGCAGTGCCTCCAAAAGTAATCAGGAGGGACCAGAAATCCTGTCCCGGGGAAGCCGGCTTAGCTACATCATATTGCCCGATCGGAGCGTAAAAACCCAGACCAAATGCAGCATCATAACGAGGTCCGTGCCAGGACAGGATAAACGGCTCCACGACAACATCCGCAAGTCCGAATTTATTGTCTTTAAGCCCCATTTTATCGATTTCCAGGTCTGTATTGATCAGCGGCACGATTACATCAAAAGCGTAATTAGCCCCTAAAATCTTTTTATCGGAAACATAGATAAATCTGTTTACCAGTGCGTAAACACTTACATCGAAGCCCACCGGCAGCTCATCGCCGTTTTTATCCGTTAACTTGTCGGAGTTATAAAAAGCATTGTAAAGACGCCAATAAAATCCTGGAGGCGGTAAAGATGCAGCCTTGATTCCCTCGACTCCGCAAACATAATGTCCTTTTTCCAACTGTGCAAAAGCATTGGAGAACAATGTTCCTGCCAGAACTGAGGCAACAAGCAGCACACCCGCGAGTTTACGCATTCTCATACCCCCTTTTGGCTAGAGAAAATGATGAAGTAACGGGGCTTCCAAAGTAAGTGTAAATTTGTTCAGACATTATAATCCCCGGTATCAAGATAATCAAGAGATATAATCAGTAACATAAGCTGGAAGTAAATCTGGAGCCTGGATTAAATCCCGGTCTTTACAGCAAGAAGCTGTGAGTCCTGAAATTATTTGCCCGTCACAGATATGGAAATATATATTAACTTGATATTATACACAAAAGTTAGTAGAAAAGAATAAGTTTTCAGTCTTTCAAGCATTTGCTCTAGACCGGATAAATGGTTATCATAAAAACTTCCGGTCGCCGTTTGCTCATAATGGTCTGGAGTAGTGACAAGTTTCATGAATAATCCGGGATTAATAAAATCATTAATAGTTGTAATCTATTTCCCCGGATTAAGCAGAGAGCATCTGAACGCCGTTGTTTGCCATTCAATGGCGGGTGGGTGTTATGTGGCGATTCTGGAGGCGGGCCGGCATTCTTTTTGCAGTAACCACAACAGCAGGAATTAACTCAGGATTGATCCAATGCAAAAAGAATGCCGGCCCACCCCTGTTGTGCGTAAAGATTAAAGTTTTCAATTACTTTAATAATCCGGATTAAACACCAGGCGGTAAAACTTCAGCAGATATCGAACCAAATTTCAGCGACCGCGATTACGCGAGGTTATCTCGTTAACATAAACAATTACCGCAATTGCTTTAAAATGCATTCTACTAGATTCTTCATCCCTTATAAATCCTTGAATCTACGCAAAGTCACGGCTCTGGGCTTGGCGCTAGGCGCACTCTTTAGCACATTTGAAGTGGTTCATGGCGAATACAGCATGCAGTCATTAAACGACAAAACTCTTACAATGATTATTCCTGAGGAAAAATATTCTTTTCTCATTGCCGGGCATATTTACGGTACTCCAGGGGTTTTACAGGCTTCCACCTTCCTGGCTAACATTGATCCGATAAACGAAAGCGAGGCCAGCTTTTTAGTGCTCCTCGGGGATATTTACTATAAAGGGGATAAGTTGCATTTAAGAAATTTTATCAGGACAATCAACCAGATCGACTTTCCAGTATTCAATGCCCCTGGCAATCATTGTCTTACCGACCGTCGAACCTACATGGAACACTTCGGCAATACTTTTGGCACCTTACGATATGGAACCGAGCTATTCATTTTCATGGATTCAGAACTCGACAAAGGTAATATTTCAGGGGAGCAACTAGTCTTTTTGATGACTGCCGTAAAAAACGCAATCCCGGACTCAAGTATCAAAAATGTTTTTGTTTTCAGTCATAAACTGATATGGTCTCCTGCATCAGGGTGGCTCAAACCGGTATTCGATCACTTGAACAGTCAAAGGGATTACCCGACAGGCGAGAATTTCAAGGCCAAAATACTCCCTCACTTGATCGAGTTGTCGCAGAAAAAAAATGTGTACTGTATTGCAGGAGATATCGGGTGTCCCTGGTCACTCCCTTTATTTTTCGAGAAAAGTCCGGAGCACGATATCACATATGCTGCCTGTGGACTCGGCGATACGGAAAAGGATGCAATGATAAAGGTCAGTCTGGATGGTTCAGGACGCGCTACGTTCCAGGCGTTTCCTCTCTCAGGCCAGGAATTAGAACCCCTGGAGACTTACAACACCGAATACTGGCGCCATTATTTCGGGGTGACTCGCTACGGCACGAGAGCAGTCAGAGTATTGAAAAATAAGATTTTTTATCTTGGTGTAATTGCTGGAGTATTACTAACAATACTCGCTTTGAGTGTGGTGAGATCGTTAATCAATATTCACCGCTGAAAGAATATCAGGGAGAACTTAAGGTCTAATCACGAACTCCTGATCGAATATGACGATTAAACTTTCAGGCAGCCATTTTCGGAATTTAATACCGACATTTACGGCAGGATTGCTTTTCCATCAAATCTCCTCTGACAATCGAACCAACAAAAGGAAAATAAAAAATGGGCAAGATCAAAACATTTCAACAGTTCCTGGCAACCTCCAGCCCGCAGATTCCCCTTGATGGTTTTGTGCTTAATTTGCTGATGGCTTCGGTTCTGGCATTTTTCCTGAGTTATATCTATATCAACTATGGCAAGGCTCTTTCAAACCGGAGAGCATTTTCTCGAAATTTAGTGCTCCTTACGATGACCACCATGCTGATCATTACGGTTGTCAAATCATCTCTGGCTCTCTCTCTGGGGCTTGTCGGCGCATTATCTATTGTCAGGTTTCGAACTGCTGTAAAAGAGCCTGAGGAGTTGGCCTATACATTTCTGGCTATTGCTATCGGCCTGGGACTTGGTGCCGACCAACGGCTGATTACCGTGGTGGCCGTGGCAATCATTGCCGGAATTATTATTTTAAGAAATCAATTCTCCGGCCAGGAATATAACAATAATCTGCATTTGATAGTAAGCAGCCATAATCCGCAAAAAACCGAGCTGGAACAGATTGTCGAAACGCTGCGCAACTTTTTCCTGACTGTAAATCTGAAGCGGTTCGAAGAAGACGGGGAAAAACTCGAGGCAATTTTTTCAATAGAATTTGAAACATTTAATAAGCTGAACGAAGCCAAACAGGCATTACAAAATCTCAACAGAGATATCAGTATTACATTTCTGGACAATGAAGGTGTTTTCTAATGTTCTTGAAAAAAGCTGGTAAACAACGCAAGCTTATCTGCTTAAGCCGGTCATCACTTATTCTGATCTTGTGCTTTTATACTGTCTTGCTGTTTATCGGCGGCCTTTTTGCATACAGGAATGTCCGTATTTTTTACAGTAACGTGTTAAGCAAAAAGCAGCTGATAATAAACTGCTGCTGGATACCGGCTAATTATTTGAAAGGACTATTCGCCAGGCCGGAAAGATTAATAATCGATATCAAGTATAAAGATTATCAGAAATTAGCCTACAAACGGGAGATCGCTTTAGAAAGAGGAATTTTAATTACCGAGCCGGACGATTATGTTCCGGCAAAAATACGGCACGGGGATAAAACTTATAATGCGGATGTCCGGTTAAAAGGCGACTGGCTGGATCATCTTCAAAGAGATAAATGGTCGTTCAGGATTAAGATAAAAGGTGAGGACACAATTTTCGGGATGAAGGTTTTCTCTATCCAGCATCCGAAGACGAGAAGGTATATTTATGAGTGGTTGTTCCATCAGGTTGCCGGGCGGGAAGGTTTAATCTCATTGAGATACAAATTTGTCAATGTCACGTTAAATGGTAAGAATTTAGGAGTTTACGCACTTGAGGAGCACTTTGAAAAACGGCTCATCGAGAACAATAGAAGATTGGAAGGTCCGATTATCAAGTTTAATGAATCAAATTTCTGGGCCGAAAGGCTGAATTTCGATTTGAATTACGACGGCCTGGATATCCCTGAAACAGGGTCTTATGGTTCCCTGCCGATCGATATGTTCCAGGAAAACAGAACATTCAATGATCCGGTACTGTTCAAAAACTTTGTCAATGCTCAGAATCTGCTCGAACAATTCCGGAGAGGCGCTCTTTCTGCAAATCAGGTTTTCGATGTCGATAACTTTGCCAGATATATAGCCTTATGCGATTTGTTCGGCTCTTTTCACTCCCTGCGTGTTCATCAATTAAGATTCTACTACAATCCTGTCTTATCGTTATTGGAACCGATTCCGTTCGATCTCAATGCAGGCGATAAACTTACCAGTCTTGCCGGCATTGCAATCGCCAATACCGATTTTTTTTCTGATCTGTTTAAGGAATATTCTTTCTGGGAGACTTACCTCTCCGAACTCGAGAGATTTTCTGAGCCGGCTTTTCTAAATGATTTATTCCTGGATCTTGGCGATGAGATGAATGAAAACATTAACATAATTTACAGCGAATTTCCATGGCTCGACTTTCCGAAAGATCTCCTCTATCAAAACCAGGACTATATCCGGAAAGTATTGAGCCCTGTCCAGGGTCTGCATGCCTACTTCAACAAAAGCGGTGTGGACAGGATTACACTGGAGCTGGGAAATATACAGCAAATTCCGGTCGAGGTGTTGAATGTATCTTATCAGGACTCAATCAGTTTTCGGGCAGATCATAGAATCATTCTGCCAGGTAAGACCCCATCACAACCTATTGCTTACCAAAATGTCGATTTCATGCTTCCCACAAGCTATATCTGGTCAGATATCCTGATCGGGGGCTTGAAAATCAATTACAAGCTTTTAGGAACAAGCCGGTTGAGAAATGAAAGCGTTTTTGCCTGGTCTCATTTAGACAGCAGTTATGTAAAGAACGATTTCATCAGGAAACCATCCAATGCTGATCTGTCGCCCTTCCTGGAAATAGATGAAACAAATAAAAAGATCACTTTCAAACCTGGAAAATGGACTCTCAATCAAAACCTGGTAATACCTGAGGGATACAAAGTAGCAGCCGGCGAAGGAACAGAGCTCAATCTTTCCAACTCCGCCAAAATCCTTTCCTATTCACCGGTGGAGTTTATCGGTTCCATTGAAAACCCTGTCCTGATCACAGCGGATTCCTCTGGCCAGGGTCTGGTGGTTTTAAACGCGGCCCGGGAATCGACTCTCCAACATGTCCAATTCAGCAACTTATCTGTCCCGAAACAAGGCGGTTGGGAATTGACCGGCGCGGTTACTTTCTACGAATCTCCCGTAATGATCAATAATTGTCTCTTTGCCGCTCAGAGATCAGAAGATGCCTTGCATATTGTCCGATCAAAATTCCGAATTGACAGCACCTCTTTTAAGCATGTCTCAGCAGATGCTTTCGACGCCGATTTTTCAAATGGCGAAATAATGAATTCTTCTTTTGTAAATTGCGGCAATGATGCTGTCGACGTATCGGGAAGTGCTATCGAGATAAGCAATATTTACATTAACGGGGCTGGAGACAAAGGATTGAGTGCCGGTGAAAGCAGCCAGCTCAATGTAAAGCAGGCAGAAATAGTAAATGCTGAGGTCGGTGTTGCCAGCAAGGACAACTCAAAAGTGGATATTGACCTGCTCGATATACATGAGAGCGCAGTCGGTCTGGCAGCTTTTCAGAAAAAACCCGAGTACGGCCCGGGAATTTTATCGGTAACCGGTCTGAAAATAACCAATGTCAAGCTGCCCTACCTGGTTGAAGATAACTCGATAATAATCGTGGATAAAAAGAGAAAAGATACAAACTGTAAGAAAGTTGAAAATATGCTTTATGGAGCGGTATATGGAAAGAAAAGCGGAACCCAATAGTCCCGATTACCGAATCGAGAGAAAATTCGTTATTCACGGGATTATATCCAAGGAGGTGGAATTTCTTATCAAGTCCCATCCGGCAGTGTTTACTGAGATATATCCTTTACGGCCTGTGAATAACATATATTTCGATTCGATCAGCTTTAAAAACTACACTGAAAATATTGACGGTTGCCCTGCGAGAAGAAAGATGCGTATTCGATGGTATGGTGATTTGTTTGGATACGTCGAGAATCCTGTCCTGGAATTAAAAACAAAAAATGGGTTGCTAGGCAGAAAATATTTTTATCCATTAGATCCTTTTTATATCCACGAGAAATCGAATATATCAGCAGTCCTGGATGCTGTTAAAAACATAGAACAAGAAAAAGCAATAAGACATGAGTTAAAATCTTTAAAACCTACGATCCTCAATCATTACAATCGAAGATACTATCAGTCAGCGGATAGGAACTATCGCCTTACAATGGATACCGATGTCGAATATTTTCGGATAGGTAGTTATAATAACAACTTCCTGCATAAAATAAACAACAAGACGCATGTAATTCTTGAATTAAAATATACCAGGGACATTGATCATAAGGCGGGATATATCACCAACTGTTTCCCTTTCCGGGTAACAAAAAATTCGAAATATGTCGAAGGTATTGAAGAGTTGTATTCCTGGCAGGCTATCTAAATTATTTCTCCCAATAAAACTCCACCCGCCCCAGGTCTATTTTTTATCCCTGGGCTCTTCCTTTTTCCCCAGGCATTCTTCCTCGTCATTCGTGATCTCTGCCGGCTTGCGCGGGTAGCTCAGGATAAACTGCTTGAGATACTCCCTTACGAAACACAGGAACCGCTCACAATCCGCGAGAAGAGAATGCGCCTCCCTGGCTGTGACTTTTATCTGGTCGCGGCGCTCTCCCTCATCACGGCTCCTGTAGCTGTGGTCTACGATCTGGCCGTATTCCTTGGGTATTTCGCCGCTCAGGACATAGTTCTCCTGAAAAGTTTGCAGCACTATCTGATGCTTTGGAGAGTCTTTCATTTTGAGGGCCAGCAGCGATTTAACCCCATAAAAATTGGCCTGATAAATGCGGTTAACCGAATCGGTTACCTTTTCACTTTTCAGGAGAATCTCTGCATCCCCCTTGCTCTCGAAAGCACGCTGAACCCTGTATTTCGCCAGGTCGATAAACATATCTTTCATGGTCGCCTCACCCCTTCCGCCTTGAATAGAGTTGGATCATTTTACTGTCCATAGGGAAACCGGACAGCCGGATTACCCGGAAAGCTGGGCCAGGTTCTTCTCCAGCCGGGCCAGGGTCTCCAGGAAAGAGTCTCTTTTCCGGCGCTGCTTGTCAACCACCTCGGCTGGTGCGCGCTCGAGAAAATCGTGGTTGGCCAGCTTACTCTCGAGATCTGAAGCCTGAGCCCGCAGGCGCTCGGCTTCTTTTTCGAGTTTTTTTCGCTCGCGGTCCAGATCGATAAGGTCCTTAAGCGGCACAAAAATCTCCGTTTTGCCGATTACCGCCACTCCACTGGCCGCAGGCTTGCCTTCCTCCCCGATAAAATCGATCCGCTCGACCCGCGCCAGATCGTGGACAATCTGCGCATGGCTTTCGATAATCCGCCTCGCCTCTATGTTTGCAGGAATTATTGCCAGATCAGCCCTCTTTGCCGGCGGCACGTTCATTTCGCTGCGGATGGTGCGTACGGCGACTACCAGCTCCTGCAGGAACGCCATCTCGCGCTCGGCCTCGGGATCGGCTGAAGGGGATTCAAAATGCACCCAGGGCCTTTGGAAAATCGATTCTCCCTGGTGGGGCAGTTTCTGCCAGATTCCCTCGGTAATAAAGGGCATGAACGGATGAAGCAGGCGCAGGGAGGCTTCCAGCACGTACCACAAGACCCAGGCCATGCGCTCAGCCTGGGGTCCTCCTCCGGAGAGTTTGCCTTTGGAGAGCTCGATATACCAGTCGCAGTAGTCGTGCCAGATAAACTGATAGATCGCTCCGGCAGCGTCATTCAAACGGAAGGCATCCAGAGCTGCGCCGACTTCCCCGGCTGTTTGCTCGAGGCGGCTCAGAATCCAGCGCTCCGGCAGGTCTTCCCTGCCGAATACCGGGACTTGCAGAAGGTTCTGAGGCTCGAATCCCTCGGGAAAATTCATCAGTACGAAGCGGCTTGCATTCCAGAGCTTGTTGGCGAAGTTGCGTCCCAGATGGAACTTTTCCCGGGAGAGATATATGTCAGTGCCTGTGGCGGCGATCGAGATCAGGGTGAAGCGCATGGCATCCGCACCGAACTCCTCGATAATCTCCAAGGGATCGATAGTGTTGCCGCGCGACTTGCTCATTGCGCGGCCTGCTTCATCCCTCACAGTACCGTGAAGGTACACATCGTAGAAAGGGACATCGCCCGTGAACTCGAGGCCCGCCATGATCATCCGCGCAACCCAGAAAAAAATAATATCCGGGGCTGTAGAAAGCACGCTCGTGGGGTAGAAATTTTTAAGGTCCTCAGTTTCCTCAGGCCAGCCCAGGGTGGAAAAAGGCCAGAGCTGGCTTGAGAACCAGGTATCCAGGACATCCTCATCCTGGGCCAGAGTGTTTCGACCGCAGCCCGGACAATTCTGCGGCGTAGTCTCGCTGACAACCTCCTCACCGCAAGCGCCGCAGTACCAGACCGGGATCTGGTGGCCAAACCAGATCTGCCGGCTGATACACCAGTCGCGGATATTTTCCAGCCAGTCGAAATAGATCTTTGTCCAGCGCTCCGGATGAAAACGCACGCGGCCCTGCTTGACCGCCTCAATGGCCGGTTGGGCCAGGGGTTTCATTTTCACAAACCACTGGGTGGAAAGATAAGGCTCGATCATTGTATCACAGCGGTAGCAATGACCCACCGAATGTTTATGGTCGCTTACTTTTTCGAGCAATTCTTGCCGTTCGAGTTGTTCGACCACCTGTTTCCGGCACTCGAAACGGTCCAGGCCCTTGAAAGGCCCTGCGCCCTCGTTCATGGTCCCGTCTTCCGCCATTACATTTACCTGTTTGAGCTCATGGCGCCTGCCGATTTCGAAGTCATAGGGATCATGCGCCGGGGTAACCTTAACCAGCCCGGTGCCGAATTCCGGATCCACATGGCTGTCGGCGATTATCGGAATAATCCGGCCTACCAGGGGGAGTCTCAGCTTCTTGCCTACCAGGCGGCTGTACCGTTTATCCCCAGGGTTGACAGCCACTGCGGTATCCCCGAGCATTGTCTCCGGTCGGGTTGTGGCCACTTTGATCGAGCCGCCTCCCTCGGCAAAAGGATAATGGATATAATAAAGCTTGCCGTCTGTTTCCAGATGGTCCACCTCTTCATCCGCCAGGGCGGTCTGACACCTGGGGCACCAGTTAATGATATACTTACCCCTGTAGATCAGTCCCTTCTGATAAAGAAGTACGAATACCCGGCGCACAGCTCTGGAGAGCCCCTCATCCATGGTAAAACGGTAGCGGCTCCAGTCGCAGGCGCAGCCGATCCTTTTAAGCTGCCTGATAATAGTGTTCTCCCGGTCCTCTTTCCATGCCCAAACCTCATTCAGAAGAGCCTTGCGGCCCAATTGGTGGCGGTCCTTGCCCTCGGCGGCCAGTTTCTTTTCCACCACATTCTGGGTGGCTATCGCGGCGTGATCCACCCCGGGAACCCAGAGGGTCTCAAATCCCCGCATGTGTTTACTGCGAATGAAAATATCCTGAATGGTATTGTTCAGGGCGTGCCCCATGTGGAGCACCCCCGTTACATTCGGAGGCGGAATGACAATGGTGAAAGCCTCTTTATCGGCACCTGTTCTCGCCTTGAAATACTCTCTGGCTTCCCAGAACTCGTACAAATTGCTCTCGGCCTGCGATGGATCATACAGTTTAGCCAATTCTTCCGACAATCTTGCCCCCTTGAACTGCCTGTCCTGCCGAATTTATCAGCAAATCAATAAATTAGCTCCAAAATTAATTAAGTCTGCCGGACAGGTCAATTCTTTTAATCCCTGACTGAAACGGCAAATAACAATCAGCTCTTTTGCAGGTAATTTTGCAGGGATAAAGATTTCAGCGGCCTCAAAATAAAAAAACTATAGCAAAAAAGAACATAACCTTTTATTTTCATTTTTCTTGAAAAAGCCTGTCAAAAAATTTTATAATCTGTTCAGGATTACCTGCCCGAGATATAAGGTAAAAACACAAAGATCGTTATAGCCAATAACAGAAATCAGAGCTGGAGGAGATTGTGTCCCGTTTCTTGAGCGACATAGAAATAGCCCAATCAGCCAGGATATTACCAATTTCACAGATTGCCCGGGAGATCGGGCTGAGCGATGACGATTTGGAGCTTTACGGCAATTACAAGGCAAAAATCTCCCTGGATGTTCTCAGGCGCAAACAAGGCAAAAACGGCCATCTGATCCTGGTCACAGCGATGAGCACCACTCCTGCGGGCGTGGGCAAGTCGACCGTGTCCGTGGGTCTGGCGCAGGCTCTCAGGCGCCAGGGTAAAAAATCCATGCTCTGCCTGCGGGAACCCTCGCTTGGGCCCTGCATGGGAATCAAGGGCGGAGCCGCCGGAGGCGGTTACTCGCAGGTAATTCCCATGGAAGACATAAACTTGCACTTCACCGGAGACATACACGCAGTCACTGCCGCGCACAACCTGCTTAGCGCCATGATCGACAACCACATTCACCAGGGCAACCCTCTCGGTCTCAGCCCGCGGAGGATAATCTGGCCGCGCGCCATGGATATGAATGACCGCAATCTCCGCAATATCGTTGTCGGGCTTGGGGGGCCGCTCAACGGGGTGGCCCGCGAAGACCGCTTTGTGATCTCTGTGGCCTCGGAAGTGATGGCGATTCTCTGTCTCGCCGACAGCCTCCAGGATCTTGAAAAGAGGCTCGGACGAATCACGGTCGGTTATAACCACGACAGAGAGCCGGTTTATGCAGAACAACTCGAGGCCGCCGGAGCAATGGCAGTGCTGCTCAGGGATGCGTTCAAGCCGAACCTGGTGCAGACCCTGGAAAACGGTCCCGCACTCGTGCACGGCGGACCTTTCGCCAATCTCGCCCACGGCTGCAACAGCCTGGCGGCCACTCGTCTGGGTCTCAACCTCGCTGACTACATGGTTACCGAAGCCGGTTTCGGCGCGGAACTGGGAGCGGAAAAGTTTTTCGATATCAAATGCAGGTACGGTAATCTCAAGCCTGAGTGCGCGGTGCTTGTTGTCAGCGGCCGGGGGCTCAAATACCACGGCGGCCTGGCATTCGATCAAGTTTCAGCCGAAAACACCGGGGCCCTTCAAGCAGGCTTCCCCAATTTGGAGAAACAGATCGAGAATATCAGGGCTTTCGGCGTTCCGGTGGTGGTGGCCATAAACCGCTTTCTCTCCGACACCAGGCGCGAGCTGGACCTGATAGCCGGACACTGTGAGAAACTGGGAGTCCCCTCGAGTTTCAGCGAAGTCTGGGAAAAAGGCGGAGAAGGCGGACTGGATCTTGCGGACAAGGTCATAGAGATAATTGCCGGGGGCAAGACGGATTTCCGTTTCCTTTATAACCTGGAACAGAGTATCGAAAACAAGATAGCGACCATCTCCAGGGAGATGTACGGTGCCCAAGGGGTCGAATACACCCCTGAAGCCAGAAGAAACATTCAGAACCTCGAAAAGTTCGGTCTCGCCGGTTTGCCGATCTGTATGGCGAAAACCCAGTTCTCCCTGAGCGATAATGCGAAACTCCTGGGCCGCCCCACGGGTTTCAAGATCACCGTGCGCAATATCTTTCCTTCTTCCGGCGCGGGATTTCTGGTGGCCATGACCGGAGATATCATGACCATGCCGGGCTTGCCCAAAAAACCGGCTGCCACAGAGATCGGGTTAGATAAGGACGGCAGGATTTTCGGACTTTTTTAAAGGCTTACATGAAAATCCCCAAGGGATTCTCGTTCGATTTGAATTTGGAAGCCTTGCTTTTCTGAAACCTTATTTGCGGTACAAGCTTTATAATAGACTTTGTGCCTGGTGCCTCTGTCCCTTCGTGGCTTCTGCGCCTCTGTTCCTTTTTACGCCTCAGCTTGAGTTAACGGGGAATTTTCATTCCTCGGCTTATCCCTAGCCAGGAACCTTGCGCCCCAGCAGAACCACCACAGCCAGGGCGCGGCTCCTGTCGTGGGAAAGCGATACGTGGGCCCCGGTGACACCCATTTTTCCTGCGTGCTGTTCGGTTTTACCGTTAAAACGCAAAAAAGGCCTTCCCAGCTCGTTGTTCCAGATCTCGATGCCTTTCCAGTTCACCTCAGCGGTCCAGCCTGTGCCCAGGGCTTTCATCCCGGACTCCTTGGCGGCAAAGCGGGCGGCAAAATGCGGATAAGGGTCAGCTTTCGAGCGGCAGTATTCGATCTCGAGTTCAGTGAACACGCGGCGCTCGAAACGGGCTCCTGAGCGGGCCTCGAGCGCTCCCTTGATCCGCTCAATCTCGATCGTATCAATACCTATGCCGGCTATACGCTCGGCCGGCAATTCACCCTGCTGCATTTTATGCGCTCCTCTCGCTAGGCTGACTCCTCAATTCGCGTCTCTACTTGAAAATATACGCCTAAGAGTAATATATTTCTTTCTGGACTTCTATTATAAAAGTTGGCCCTTGACAAAACTTAAAACAAACGCACCATTTGATCAATAACGTGGGCCAGACCAGAAGAATTACCTTTGATACGGCACATTTGCAGGGGAAACCCCATGACGGACGACAATAAAGAACTGTTCGGCCTTCCCGGCGAGGACAGAGGCTTTACTTCTTTTTCCCCCCTTGCCGACAGGATGCGGCCTTTGGAGCTCGAGGAGTTCGAGGGCCAGGAACATATTCTCGGACCCGAGGCCGTGCTGCGCCGCATGATCGAGTCAGACCACATTTCATCCATGATCTTCTGGGGGCCTCCAGGCAGCGGCAAAACCACCCTGGCCAGAATCATCGCCAGGCAAACCGACTCTGTCTTCGTGCATTTCAGCGCGGTGACCTGCGGGGTGAAAGATATCAAGACTGCGGCTGCCCAGGCAAGCGAAAGCCTTAAACTCTACCGCAGGCGCACCATACTGTTTCTCGATGAAATCCACCGCTTCAATAAGGCCCAACAGGACGCTCTCCTGCCCCATGTCGAGAAAGGCCTGATCACGCTCATCGGGGCCACCACTGAAAACCCCTCTTTCGAGGTAAACAGCGCCCTGCTTTCCAGGGTCAGGGTTTTTGTCCTGAAGAGACTCGAAAAAAATCATCTGGACCGGATTGTCGAGCGGGCCCTTACGGACAAGGAGCGCGGATTGGGGAAACAGGAGCTCGAGCTTGAGGATGACGCAAGGGAACTTCTTCTGGAAGCCACGGATGGGGATGCGAGAATCGCACTTTCGGCCCTGGAGGCGGCCCTGCTGTATTTCGAAGAAGCCGGGCAGAAACCTGCTCCCCAGCCCGTTCAGAAAAAAATCACCCGCGAGATAATAACCCAAGCCCTCCAGCGCCGGCTCCTTCAGTATGACCGCGACGGGGACCAGCACTACGATGTAATCTCAGCCTTTATCAAATCCCTGCGCGGCAGCGACCCTGACGCTGCCCTCTACTATATGGCGCGCATGCTCGAGGCAGGTGAAGACCCGCTTTTTATCCTGCGCCGGATGGTCATTTTCGCTGCCGAAGATGTGGGGAACGCCGACCCGCAGGCCCTGCAGGTGGCCGTAGCCGCTCATCAGGCTGTCTCTGTCATCGGCCTGCCCGAAGGAGCGATTGTAATGAGCCAGGCGGTAACCTACCTGGCCACCGCGCCCAAGAGCAACTCGAGCTATGCGGCCCTCAAAAAAGCGCAGGATATCCTGAAGAAACATCCGAGCGAACCTGTGCCCCTGCATTTGCGCAATGCGCCCACCAAGATCATGGAAGCCCTGGGCTACGGCAAAGGTTATAAATACGCTCATGATTTCCCCTTCCACTTCGCAGTGCAGCAGTATATGCCGGACGCCCTGAAAGGCACGAAGTTTTACGAACCTACCAGTTTCGGATTCGAGCGGGAAATCCGCAAGCGCCTTGAGTGGTGGGAGAAACTCCGCGGCCAGGCTGAAAAAGATGAAAAAAAGAAAAATACAACTGACAAAGGCCCAAAGGGACAAACCAGCTCAGACACTAATGCAAGACCGAAGCCAGGCAGGGCCTGAGGGAAATCCGCATACGCAAGTGCGTGAGAATGAGCGGGAACGTTATGGCTCCGGATGAAATCATGACTGTATTTTCAAGCGAGTTTTGAAAATAGTGAAGCCAATAACCTTAATCTCAAGAGCTTTGCGCCTCAGTGCTATAGTTCGAAAGTTCGGAGATGTATTTTATTCATAGTACACGAGTCCTTAAATGCGGCTAAGCGGTCGCCCTCTGGCAGTTCCACGGATCCAGTTTATGCGGCGGGCGGAGAATGTCTTGAGCGCCTGCACTATTTCGGGCAATCCAGGAGTAGGGGCGGGTTTTAAACCCGCCCTCCCGGCTGTGAATAATCGTGACCTTTCAGGCGAATCGAACCACGGTGATAGCTCGTTAAGGGCGGGTTTGAAACCCGCCCCTACCAGTAAAAATGTCTGGATTGAATAATACGTCATAATATTTATGAAATCATATACTTAGCCACTCTGTGCCTCTGTGCCTTTGAGCCTTTGTGCCTGCCCATGATATACCCGGGCTTATAATTTTCGAAGCGGATAGTAAAATCTAATGCAGGAAAACAGACTTTGACTATTGTCAGTTTTGTGGAAATAAGCCGCATTTTCGGCGGTGTCAGGATATTCGGGCCGGCTACAGGCATTATCCGCCGCGGTGACCGTATCGGGGTGGTCGGTCCGAACGGGGCCGGGAAAACTACATTCTGCAAGGTGCTCGCCGGGCTCGATACGCCTGATGAGGGCCAGGTGCACAGGGATAAGCTGCTGCGGCTGCACTACATGGACCAGGAACCCCGTTTCGAATCCGAACAGAGCGCTGTACTGGATGAGCTGTTGGCTTCCTGCAAAGATCTGAAAGAGCTCGAGCGCCGGATCGAGGATTATCAAGAGCGGCTTGACAGCGGCGAGAGGCTCGAGGCAGAGGATCTCGAGCGTTACGGCGACTGGCTCGAGCGCTTCAGGCGCCTGGATGGCTGGAACCTGAGGGCTCGCGCGGAAAAGATTCTTACCGGAGTAGGCCTGGGGGCCGATACATTTTCAATGCCTGTAAATTCGCTGAGCGGAGGCCAGAAGAGCCGCCTTGCCCTGGCAAAGGCCCTGATCGCAGAACCCGATCTTATCTTCCTGGATGAACCCACCAACCACCTGGATCTGAGAGCCATAGAGTTTCTGGAAAATTTTCTTCTTGAAACCTCCTCCAGCGTGGTGGTGATCTCCCATGACCGGGCTTTCCTGGAAAAAGTGACCGGGAAAACTATCGAAATCCTGGACAGCAAGGTGACTGTCTTCAACGGTAATTTCAGCGCTTTCAGTAAATGGGCCCAGGCCGGGGCTGAAAGTGCAGAGCGCACGAAAAAAAACTACGAGCGCAAGAAGGAAAAAATCGAGGACTTCATCCGGCGCAATATTTACGGCCAGAAAAGCAGGCAGGCCCAAAGCCGGAGGAAAATGCTCGCCCGTCTCAAACAGCCGCCCCAGACGCGAAAGGTGAGGAACGCTCCCAAATGGGACATCAACATTGACCGGCAGTCCGGGGAGCTGGTTGTCGAGGCCCGCGGCCTGACCAAAGCTTATCCGGGCCAGGAACCCCTGTTCGAGAACATGGACCTCCTGCTCCTGCGCGAAGAAACCCTGGCTGTGATCGGAGACAACGGAACCGGGAAATCCACCCTGCTCCAGATCCTGGCCGGCAAACAGGCTCCTGACAGGGGCAGCATCGAGTGGGGACGAGATGTCTCGACCGCTTACCTGCCCCAGCATGTCGAACGCCCGGGCGACAGCCGGCGGATACTCGATTACCTGGCCTGCGAGGCTCCGGAACTCACTCTGGGCCAGCTGCGCTCGTTTCTGGCGCGCTTTCTTTTTACCGGCGAGCAGGTGGAACAGCCAGTGGACAGCTTGAGCGAGGGTGAATTCAGAAGGCTCCTGCTTGCGGGCCTGATTAATTCGAAAGCCAACCTTCTGCTCCTGGATGAACCCACTAACCATCTCGATATTTACAGCCGCACAGCGCTCGAGAACGCTATGGATGAGTATCCGGGCACTGTGGTGCTCGTGAGCCACGACAGAAAACTTCTCTCCCGGCTCGCTGACCGGGTCCTCGAATTTAACTCTCCAGGCCGGATTACCGGGGAGGGTGAAAAGGATAAAGTCATTGAATATGCGGGTGATTATTCTTATTATAAAGCACAGCGGGAAAAGTCGGAGCGCCCGGCAGCGGAAAAAATTGAAAAAAGGCCAGGCGAGCCTTCAAAAGAGCAGCAAGCCGGGAAACCGGATGCAGGCCGGGAAACCGGAGAGCGAGTACTCTCGAAGAACGAGCTGCGCAAGCTGAAAGAGCGGCGTGTGACGCTCGAGACAACAATCGCCGAACTGGAGGAACGCAAAGTCCGGCTCCAGATTGAGCTTGCCTATCCGGAGACTTACAAACAGGAAGGCCGGGCGGTCGAGCTTGCGGCCGGCCTCGAGAGTCTGACAGACCGGATAGACCAGGCTTACGAGGAGTGGGAAGAGCTACTTGAGTATGATTGAGACAAAAGAAGAACCGCAGCGGGCAGTTCTTTTCGGCACTGACAGGCCGGAGAACAGGCTTTGGGGCGATGAACCCCTGGAGGAGCTGGGCCGTCTTGCGGAAACCGCGGGTGCGGTTGTGGTTCAACGGATTATTCAGCGGTCCCGGCGGATAAACCCGTCCACTTATATCGGCCGCGGCAAGGCAGAAGAGATAAAACTGGAGATTGAAAAAAACGGGGCGGCTCTGGCTATTTTCGACGATGAGCTTTCGCCGACCCAGGCCAGAAACCTCGAGCAGCTTTTCGAAGTCCAGGTTCTCGACCGCTCGGAGCTGATTTTAGACATTTTCGCCAGGCATGCGCGGACCACTGAAGCCAAGCTTCAGGTGGAACTGGCTCAGCTTGAATACCTGCTGCCCAGGCTCAAGCGGATGTGGGTCCACCTTTCGCGAATCCGCGGTGGAATCGGGCTGAGAGGGCCGGGAGAAACCCAGCTGGAGACAGACCGCAGACTGATTCAAAAAAGAATTACCGGGCACCGTCACAGACTGGCGAAAATCGCCACACAGCACAGCCTCAGGCGCAAGGGCCGCGAAAACATATTCAATATCGCTCTGGTCGGCTATACCAATGCAGGTAAATCATCCCTGATGGCCGGGCTTACAGGCTGGGAGGCAATTGTTCGCGATCAGCTGTTCTCGACACTCGACACCACGACCCGTAAGATAGAGCTTCCCGGCGGGCGGGAAGTCCTGCTTTCCGATACGGTGGGGTTTATCAGCCGGCTGCCGCACGACCTTTTCGCCTCTTTCAAGGCCACTCTGGAGGAGGTTTACGAAGCCGATCACCTGCTGATTGTGGTGGATATTTCCAATCCCAATTACAGCGAGCGGATCCAGGTGGTGGAAGGGGTCCTGCAAGAGATAGGCGCCGGCTCAATCGAGCGGACTTTTGTTTTCAACAAGACAGACCTGATCGAGGACCGCCAGGCGATTTTCAAGATAGCCGAGCACTATCCGGGAGCCGTTTTTTCCTCGGCGATCAAGGGAGAAACAGGGGTGAGACATGTCAGAGACCGGATAGGGCTGATCATCGAGAATCAGGAGACCGAATTTTCGATCAGCCTCGATCCGCAGGAGGGCTGTCTGCTGGCCTCTTTCCATCGCCTGGGCCATGTTATGGAGTGGAAGATGCAGGACGGGCGTGTTTCGCTGCGCGTGCGGATGCTGAAGCCGCTTGCCCAAAGGCTTCTTTCCGGAACCCCCTATGCCGGACAGATCAGCGGAGGTAAATTTGATTAAACTCGGCGTGAACATTGATCATGTAGCCACTATCCGTCAGGCCCGCCGCACCGTGGAACCGGACCCGGTGGCGGCGGCAGTGTTAGCTGAGCTTGGCGGAGCGGATGGCATTACAATCCACCTGCGCGAAGACCGGAGACATATTCAGGACCGGGACCTGGAAATCCTGAGACAGACAGTGCAGACCCGTCTGAACCTCGAGATGGCCGCCAGCGGGGAAATAGTGGAGATCGCCCTGCGAGTGCTTCCCGACCAGGCTACCCTTGTGCCTGAAAAGCGCCTGGAGGTAACCACAGAGGGAGGACTCGATGTGTTCTCGAACAGGAAAAACCTGGCTGTCGCAGCAGAAAGATTAAAGGCTGCAGGGATCAAAGTGAGTTTTTTTGTCGATCCTGTGGCTGAGATAATCAAATTGTCCAAAAAAATCGGCGCCGATGCAGTCGAGCTGCATACAGGCTCTTATGCCAACGCCCGCTCCGGGGGATCGCGGGCCTGCGAGCTTAAAAAACTTCAGGAAGCCGCCAGACTGGCCGCAGAGGAAGGCCTCGAGGTCATTGCCGGACACGGACTTACTTATACAAATATCCTGCCGCTGAAAACCATCCAGCAGCTCGAGGAGGTCAATATCGGCCATTCGATAGTGAGCCGCGCGGTGCTGGTTGGCATGGAGCGGGCGGTTCGCGAGATGAAAGAGCTCCTGGCGCCTTAGTCTGCCGGGAATCCTCTGTTGACATTGAATAAAAACACTGAATGAAAAAAATGGTTGATTTCGGACAGGCAGTGAAGTATTTAAAAGCCGAGATAGAAAGCAGGTTCGGCGATAAAGGGCTGGCCAGGCACTCCCTTTCAGTAGCTGAGTTTTCCCGCCGGCTCGCCGAATCCCAAGGCCGCCCGGACACGGAGCTTGAAAAAATCTACTTGGCCGGCCTGGCCCACGATCTGTTCAAGGGCTACGGTGCGGAAAGTTTGGAATTGCATGTTCAGGCTGAATCGGTTCCCGCTGATATTGAAACTTTGAGAATCGGGGGCGGGCTCCTGCATGGCCCTGCTGCTGCACACTATCTGCGCTCCAGGCTCGGGATAAGCGACACCGAACTACTGGCGCTGGTCTATTATCACACTACAAGCAGAGCCGACGCAAACAGGCTCGAAAAGATATTTTTCTGCGTGGATTACCTCGATCCCGCCCGCGAGATGCGAAAAAGCGAGATGGATGCGGTTTTTTTACGCGAAAAAATAATCGAATCTCTCGATAAAGTTTACCGCGAGGTTCTCTACCGCAAGATTGTCCATACGCTGGCCAAGGGCAAAGCCTTGCACCCGAACGCAGTGGCAGCCTGGAACGAGAGCTGTTGCCAGCGGGTCTGAAATGTAGCCAGATGTGGAAGGACAACTACTGCGGAGAGTATTAAATAGTTTCCATCGAAAAGAGGTTTCAGAGCAGCTACCTGGGGAAGAAAAAAAATTTCCTTTATGGATAGATGCAAACAATTTTATGACCCGAGTAGTAAGTAAAAAAGAATATTGTTTTGATTTTTAACCGGACAAAAATCTTTTTCAGGGCTTGAGAATGCCCTGTGAGCCAAAAATAGAGGTTTGAAACCAACCATTAAACTTGAGATTCCGGCCTTATGTCCGACAGCTCATTGAAAAAAAACCGTCAGAAGCACTTGAAAAATTTGCGCAAAGCGCAAAAAACCAGACAGCAGACCCAAAAAACCTCCTCCAGGAAACAGGCAGTCTCCACACACTCCAATCCCCTTGTCACTCTGGGTCTGGTGCTTAGCTCCGTTATTTTCGTCATTCTGTTAAGCTCAATGTTTTTTCAGTACAAAGGGAGCATTTGGACCCCTTCACAAAAAGCAGCCGGCCAGGAGGCGGTTCCGGTCTTTGTAGATCCCAGCACGGTCGAGGTGCGAATCTTGAACGGCTGCGGTGTCCCGGGAGCCGGCCGCACAATGTCCAGCCATTTGCGGGACCTGCATTTCGATGTGGTGAGCGCAGAGAACGCAGAAAACTTTTCCTATGAACAGACCCTGGTAATCGACCACTCTGGCCGCCCGGAAGTGGGCCAGGCCGTGGCGGAAGCCTTAGGCTGCAGCCGCCTGAGCGCAAACGTGGATGACATGGCCCTGGTAGATGTCACAGTGATCCTCGGCCAGGACTGGGAAACATTTATAAAAGAGCCCAGGAAAGCCGGGAAATCGAACCGGATTCAGAAAGTACTCTCAAAAGCCAAATCGTTGTTGGGGATAGAGTAAGGATTTTAATCAATTGACAATCAAAAAAGGAATTTTTGCTTAAACAGGGTGGCAATGAAGAAAAGACAATTCAATAGACCTTCAGCTTGTTTGTCGGATTATGATTATACCGCGCCAGGCGCATAATTTGTAAAACTATCTGCACGTATAACCAGGAATGTTTGTTCGGTGAAATTGAGGATGAATTGATGTATTTGAATGATGCCGATCAAATGACCCAATAGTGGTAGAAAGAACTATCCCGTAAATTTCCCTCAATATAAACAGACACACATATTATAATGCCTAATCATTTTCATGGGATTATTATCATTGCGGGGCGGACCTTGATGGCCGCCTTGATGGTTATAAGAATCAATATTGTTGGCTTAATATTGAATTTAGCGCACACGCAGATGAGCTATTAATATAGAATTTAGGATTATTATAATTTTATAAAAAGATCAAACTTTATTGCTAATTTCATAAAATGAAATAGTCTTTTTTAATTGATCTGCATATTTATATATGTCATTTAGGTCATCAATCTTATATTTAATTTCTTTTTTGTTTTCTACAATAATTCCAATATATTTTTGGGGAGTGCTAAAATACAATCTGCAAATAGGCTTTCTGTTATTGTCATCAAGTAGTATTCCGAAATAACTTAATGTATCGCGCTGAAATACCCTATTAGGTTTGACAACTTCTCGCAAAATTGATTTAACAATAAAAAATCCTTCTGTTTCTTCTAACGTTGTTTCAATTTTACCTTTACGATAAAGTTCATCTTTTAATTCTTCATCTTTTTGTTCAGGTTTCTTTTCTTTATCAGAAATATCTTCGGCTGTCATTGCAGATTTTAATCTTTCATTTATTGTCTCACTAATAAATTGATTCAAAGCTTTTATAGTAATGTCGTAAAATTGCGCTTTTACCTTCTGTGTTAACCTTCCCGTATATACTTGTGAGGCAAAAAATTCAACGAAATCATCAGAAGGAGTTTTTAATTGATTTGCCAAAATATTTTTTATATGGCTTGTATATTTTAGTTCGCTTGCTGAACTCATTAATTCATCAATATCAAAAGAATTCTTGGTAAGTTTTTTTAGTTCTATTATGAATTGTTGTTGTATGTCAAATATGTTAAATTCTAAAAATGGCTTTTCATCCATTTTATTTTTTTCTTCCAAATCAGTGTAAAATCTGTAAATCATTCCATTCGTAAGAACACCTATTCTTGCTGATGAAGAAGTGAAATAACGAAATAATTGAGAAATTTTTTCTAAATCAAGATCAGTTCCAATTTTTTTGCATTCAAAAAGTATAATTGGTTTTCCATCTTTAATTATAGCATAATCTACTTTTTCTCCTTTTTTTATACCTACATCAGAAGTAAACTCTGGAACTACTTCTGTTGGGTCAAAAATATCATATCCTAAAGCACTTATGAAAGGCAAAACAAAAGCATTTTTTGTGGCTTCTTCGGTTTTAATAAAGTCTTGTTGTTTTTCTATTTTTCTGGCTATTTCTTGGATTTTTTCGATGAAATCCATGATGCACCTCTTTTTTAGGTTTAGTATTTAAAACCTTTATAAGAATTATACATATCTTTAATTTTTAATGTCAAGAAAATTATATCATTCCTTAATCAATCAAATATGGAGAATACCATGCCTCAAAAACCGATTGTGGTGATCGGAAGCTCGAACATGGACCTGGTGATAAAAACGAGCCGTATTCCCAGACCCGGGGAAACCATCCTCGGAGGGGAGTTCGCCATGGTGGCAGGCGGCAAAGGCGCGAACCAGGCAGTGGCTGCCGCGCGGTTGGGAGGGAATGTGTATTTCGTGGCCCGGGTGGGGCGCGACCCGTTCGGGGACAAGATGCTCCAGAACTTCCAGGCCGAGGGTATCACCACGGACTTTGTGATCCGGGATGAGGAACAATCCTCCGGGGTGGCGATAATCGTGGTCGATAAAGCCGGGGAGAACAGCATTGTTGTGGCTCCCGGGGCAAACGGGGTGCTGAGCCCTGAAGATGTCGAGGCTGCCGAACAGATAATAAAAACAGCCGATTCGGTGCTGCTGCAGCTTGAAATTCCCCTGGAAACCGTAGTGCGCGCGGTCGAGCTCTCTGCCAGGCATGGCACGCGGGTGATCCTGGATCCCGCTCCGGCCCGGGCCCTCGAAAAGGCGCTGCTCTCGAATGTCGATCTTATCACCCCGAACGAAACCGAGGCCGAGATTCTGACCGGTATAGTCGGCACTGATGAAAGCTCAGCACGCCTTCAGGCTCGAGCTCTCAGGGAAAAAGGGGTCAAAGCAGTGCTCGTGACCAGGGGTAAGCAGGGATCTTTTCTGGATGATGGAGTCGAGGAGAGCGTATTCAGGACAGTCGAGGCAGACTCGATAGACAGCACCGCTGCCGGAGACTGTTTTAACGGGGCGCTGGCAGCTAGACTGGCCACAGGGGCGAGCCTGCCCGAGGCAATCGAGTTCGCCTCCAGGGCAGCGGCTATCTCCACTACAAAGCTCGGGGCCCAGGACAGCCTGCCCAGCCTTGATGAGCTCTGAAGGGGGCTTAAAGTAAAATATGAGATTCAACGCTTAAGATATTTTAATAAAACATTTTATATTATTAATTTGAAACTTTCCTTGAAGCTCCCAACTTTATGCGCTGAGCCGCCATAGAACTTTTTAATAGTGAAAGAAAATATGATACAAAACATAAAACCAGGATAAAAATCCATGGATGATGGCCCAAAGCACAGAGTGGTTGTAGCTGTATGAAATTACCATGGCCAGCACTGATCCGAATGTGACACCGGTTCGAACAATTTCCCTTCTGGTTGTGGACATTTTCAACTCTTTTCTCTTATGTTGATAAAAACATTGTCCTGATAAAAACTTATTTTCCGCGCTCAAGCCTCCTGAGATAACGCTTTTTTCTTCTGTCTTTCATTCTTTGAGCCGTCCCCTGCTCTGACTCACCCTGACTGATGGCTGAAGCGCTCTTTCTATCCAGCCCTCGAGGTTTCTCAGGGCTTTCGCTCTTCTCCTCCCGGTCCTTTACTCCGAAAGCCTCGAGCCAGTAAGCCTTTTCCTCCGGGCTCTGGCGGGGTGGTTTCTCATTATTCGCACTCTCCCTTTCAACTCCCAGCCTCTTAGAATCTCCCTTTGCCGACTTTCCTCCAATTCTGCCAGCTAAAAAATTCCGCCAGAAATCCTCTGCGGAGATGACCTCTGTTCTTCGCACCCCGCTCAAGGGGCCCCCTACCCCGGCCCTGTCCGAGCTCACCACCCGGACATGGTCTCCCTGGCCTGCAAAACGCCTGCTCAGCTCGACCACGAGGCGATCCGCATCCTCTACGAAACGGACTGTCAGACCCGGATAAGAGCTGCCTTCAGGTGAAATGTTGACCGGGCTTGCGCTGTCATAAACCACCACAGCCCGCAGCCCTTTCCGGCCGGCAATATAAGCAGCCAGGACCCTTTCCAGCTCCCGGCGGCAGCTCTCCAGTCCCTGAGCCGTTTCAATTTCATAAAGCTCGGGAACCCTGCGGATCAGATTATAACCGTCGATCACAACAGTATTCATATTCAGGTTTTCGACAATAAAGGGAATCAGGGCGAGTCAGGCCATGCCCTGATCAGAATAAAATCCGTAATCTAACAGCCATTGCTATTATTCCCTGGTCTGCGCATAAACAGCATGACCGAGGCGCGCCAGGTTCAGCTTTTCAGCCTCGAAATCCCAGCCGCGGTGTCCCCCTCGCTGGTTGAGCCCCATTACTAGCACCATCTTTTTCTCAGGCAGAATAGCACAAATAGTGTGCGCTGCGCCTGAGAAAACAATTGCCTCCTCTTGCGGGAAAAGCCAGAACAGAAGGCCGTAATCGGGATCCGGCTCCCTGCCTGGAGGCTGGGTCCGCCAAGCTTCTGCTCTGAGTTCTGCCTTGAAAATCACCCTGTCCCCTGCTCTGCCCTGGTCAAGCCAGAGCTGGGCATAGCGCGCGATGTCCCGGATCGATCCATAAAGCCCGGAACCCGGGTAAGGCTTGGGCGCAAATTCGTCAGAGTAAGCGACATACGAGGAATCAAGACCATCACAGGTGTGCACGATATGCTCAGTGCTTTGTCCCTTGTTCAGATAGCCCACAGTTTCCAGGCCCAGGGGGTCCAGCACGCGCTCCTTGATCAGCACTTCGTAACGTTTCCCTGTGGCCGCCTCCATCACCTGGCCCAGCACCCGCATCCCCAGCTCGGTATACAGAAAACTTTTCCCTGGCTCGTAATCCAGTGTGAGATCAAAAAAAGGAGGCTGGTCCAGGTACTTTCTGGGCGGAGTGCTGTCCTGCGGCAAACCAGAGGTGTGGCTTGCCAGGTGGCGCACCAGGACCCTGCCGCGGTCGAATTTCCCTCCCGGACCCGGACCGGTGAAATAATCCAGGTACCTGGACACCGGGTCATCCAGGCTGATAATGCTGTCTGTGACCAGGGAAAGAAGGACCGCTGAGCCGAAACCCTTGGAAATAGAATAAAATGGGAAGCGCGAGAGGGCTGTGACCGGCTCTGCATCAGGTCCCCGGTGCGTTTTGCCGAAATATTCCTCGTAAACGGTTCTGCCGTCCAGCATGACCAGAGCGGCTCCGGCGCTGCAATCTGCGGAGAGTTTCATCCGGCTCTGCACGTGATGAGCGAGCATCCCGAACGCACCCCGGTCCGGTCTTTCTGCTTTCGGGGGCTCAGGTGCGGCACAGGAGAGGACAATCAAGAATCCGGCAATGGCAATCCCGGGCAGTTTCATTTTGGCTCCGGCTGTAAAAGTATGATTTTATAGACTCACATAAAGGAAAACAGGCATTAAAAAACTTAACTTTGTTTGGGAGATTAAGCAAAAAAATCATGCGTCAGGGAATGGGAGATACGGAAAAAGTGGTCCCTCAGGGCCGGCTATCAATGGTTTCCCTGCACAACCAGCAGGGCTTCCTCGGCGAAAAGGTTGTCGCCCTCCTCAAGGGCCCGCACCTTGCCCTCAGCGAGCACGTGACCCTCGATAATGCTCACCTGCGACTCACCGGCCCAGGCCATAAAATCATCCACACTGCACAGGTGAATGTTGGGCGTATCGTACCACGGATAAGGGAGTGATTCGAGAACCGGCATCCTGCCGCCCAGACCCAGCTCGAGGCGGACCCGCCAGTAGGCGAAATTAGGGAAGCTCACTATTCCCCGCTTGCCGACACGGAGCATCTCGGAGAGTACTTTCACAGGCTGGTGCACTGTCTGGAGGGTTTCCTCCAGAATAACGAAGTCGAAAAAGTTGTCCGGAAACCCGTTCAAGCCTTCATCCAGGTCCAGTTGTAGCACGGACACGCCCCGTGCCACGCAGTCGTAAACCTTTTCCGGGTCGATTTCAACCCCCTGGCCCTTCACACCACGCACCTTGACCAGTCTCTCAAGCAGCTCTCCATTGCCGCAGCCCAGATCGAGCACAGTGCTGCCCGGAGTGATAATCCGCTCGATAACCTCGTGGTCCCACCGCCTCCCGGGCTGCCTTTTAGCTCCCTTTGCGCCGGATTTCTCGGAGAGAAAATCTTCGATCAGACTGACCAGGCGGTCAGCAGAGAGATTTTCAATGGGCTGCGAGTAGCGGCTGGCCCAGAGGCGCAAAAGCTCTGTCAGCCGGTCCGGGTGATTATTTCCGCTCAGGGATTTCTCCTCGCTCATAAATCACTCCGTCTGGAGAGGAAGTTGTGAATCAGACGGCCGAGAGCCTCGGTCTCCACCAGGAAGGAATCGTGCCCGTAGGCGCTGGGAACCATCACATAGGTCACCGGCTTGCCGTTCCGGCAGACCGCCATGGCCAGCTCCTTGCATTCTCTCGGCGGATAGAGCCAGTCAGAGGAAAAGGAGACAATCATGATCCGGGAATCGATCCTGCTCGCTGCCGCGGTAAGATCGCCGCCGCCCCACCTCTGGGCGGCATCATAATAATCCATGGCCCGGGTGATATAAAGATAGGAGTTGGCATCGAAGCGCTCCACAAAAGAGCGTCCCTGATAGGCCAGGTAGCTCTCCACCTCGAACTCGATACTGAAACTGAATTCCGGAGCGCTTTTACCCTGCAGGCGGCGCCCGAATTTCTGGTACATCGCCTGGTCACTCAGGTAGGTGATATGGCCCAGCATACGGGCTGCGGCAAGGCCCTCGGCAGGCGGCGGCCCGTTATAGAAATCACCGCCTCTGAAATTGGGGTCGTGCAGTATCGCATGCCGCGCCACAGCATTGAAAGCGAGTCCCTGGGGACTCAAACGGGCGCTGGCGGCAAGCACCAGCACATTTTCCACCCGACCGGGAAAAGCCAGGGCCCACTCGAGTGCTTGCTGGCCCCCGAGCGAGCCGCCGATAACAGCATAAACACGCTCGATTCCGAGATAATCCAGCAGCAGAGCCTGGAGTCTCACCCAGTCGCCGACAGTCACCAGAGGAAATCGCAGGCCGTATCTCCTGCCTGTTTCAGGGTTGATATCCGCCGGGCCTGTGGTGCCGTAGCAGCTTCCCAGCACATTGGAACAGATAATATAGTAGCGGTTGGTATCCAGGGGCTCCCCAGGCCCGATCATCTCATCCCACCAGCCGGGTTTTCTGGTGCGCCACCTGCGCCCGGTCCTTTCGGCTTCGAGATCCCAGCCTGCAGCGTGAGCATCTCCAGAGAGGGCATGAACAATCAGAATCACATTGTCCTTTCCCGGACTCAGCCTGCCGTAGGTCTCATACTCCATGTCTATCTGGTCAACGTTCCCTCCGGCCTCGAGCTTGAAAGGCTTTCCCTGGTCGAGCAGACGGATCCGCTGGGCCCGGGTCCAGCCCACTGAGCCCGGGTGATCCGGACCCTTGACAGCTCTCCTTCTAGATTCCTGCCCGGGCTTGTCAAAAGCGCTTTTCAGTGAACGATCCATGGATCAGGACTCCTGACTCTTGGCCAATGCCTGTTCGAGATCGGCCAGGATGTCATCCGGATCTTCAAGTCCCACAGACAGCCTGACAAAATCATCCGTCACACCGCTGGAAAGCCTCTCCTCGGCTGAGAGCTGCTGGTGTGTGGTGCTCGCCGGATGGATGATCAGGCTTTTGGCGTCGCCGATATTGGCCAGATGGGAAAACAGCTTGACTGAATCGATCAGCCTGGCGCCTGCACTAAGGCCGCCTTTGATACCGAAACCAATGATAGCTCCGGATCCATTTTTGAGAAACCTGCCGGCCCGCCGATGATCCGGATGGCTCTCCAGGCCGGGGTAATTCACCCAGGCGACCGCTGGATGCTTTTCCAGAAAACAGGCCACTTTGAGTGCATTCTCACAGTGCTTTTTCATCCTCAGGGGCAGGGTCTCGAGACCCTGAAGGAAAAGAAAGGCGTTGAACGGGCTGATTGCCGGGCCGAGATCCCTGAGCAGCTGCAACCGGGCTTTGATAATGTATGCTATCCCTGGAACAACCGCATCCTTGTGATTACCGAAAGCTTGCCAGTAGCTCATCCCGTGATAGGAAGGGTCCGGCTCGACCAGCTCAGGGAACTTTCCATTGTCCCAGTTGAATTTTCCGCCATCGACAATCGCCCCGCCGATCGAGGTGCCGTGGCCGCCGATAAATTTGGTGAGCGAGGCTACCGCAATATCGGCTCCCACTTCGAAAACATTCACTAGCGGCGGGGGACTCACCGTGTTGTCAATCACAAAAGGAATCCCGTGCCTGTGGGCCACCTCGCTGATTGCCGGATAATCATCCACGTTGTTTTTGGGGTTGCCGATCGTCTCTGTGTACAGGAGCCTGGTGTTCTGATCAATGGCCTGCTCGAAGCTGGCAGGGTCCGAGGAATCGACAAACCGGACCTCGATACCCATTTTCTGGAGCGTATAGCGGAAAAGGTTATAGGTCCCTCCGTAAATATAGCTCGAGGAAACTATGTTCTGCCCGCATTTGGTGATATTGAGCACCGCCAGAGTGATAGCGGACTGTCCGGAAGCCAGTGCAAGCGCTCCGGTGCCGCCGTTAATGGCGGCCAGACGTTTTTCCAGAACATCCTGTGTCGGATTCATGATCCGGGTATAAATGTTTCCGAACTCTTTAAGCGCGAAAAGATTTGCCGCATGTTCAGAGGAACGGAAAACATAGCTCGTGGTCTGATAGATAGGCACAGCACGGGCGCCTGTAGCCGGATCCGGCTCCTGGCCTGCATGCAAAACCAATGTTTCCAGACCCCTGAGAAAATCACCGCTCATTTAAACTCCTCCTCTCAAGTGGGATTATCACATTTTTGGTAAGCCTAGATTTCATAATTAAGGTTGAGCTCCGCTCTACGCACGTTCCATCTTTCCATAATATCGCTCAAGGTCGTCCCATCATAAACCAACTCCGTGACCTCTTTCACCTCCAGCCAGAAATCGTAAAAAGGGCACTGATCTTTTTTTTCACAGACAGCCTGCCCATCATTCGAGCTGACACAAGCTACCGGTGAAATGTCCCCATCCACAAAACGCACAACCTCGCCGATAGTTATCAGATCAGGTTTGCGCGCCAAGTAATACCCTCCATCCACCCCACGGCGGCTCTCCACGAATCCGCCCTGGCGCAGCTCGTTCAAAATAACCTCGAGAAACCGCTTGGGAATTTTCTGCCTGGAAGCGACCAGCGCGATTTTAACCGGATGTGACCGCTGGTAATGGATCGCCAGCTCGTAAAGAGCTTTCAGGGCATAGTAACATTTATTTGAAATCTGCATTTTTGATTTGGAAAAATTTATTGTTCATTAAATCAATCGGAATAATGTACATAATATTTTCTTTTTCCCTCTCTGTCAAGACAAAATTTAAGCTTGCTTGGAATTTCTTTTATCCGCCTGGATGAGCGTCTAACAGCGCAAAAGAAACGCTTTTTGCGGCAGCCATAGAGGATTCAAAGATCATTATTCTGATAAAATCCACACCCTTTAGACTTCTGAAAAATAGAGGCAAGGAGAATGTATAGAGATGAGTGTATCATGCTGACGGTGGTAAAGGCTTAGTAGAATACGGTGTGGTATAGGTTAAAAAAGCATACTAAGTCGAAGAGCGCTTATCAGGAATCAGTATTGGGATAAATAATTTTAATTTTTTCCTTGCGTGAGAAGCTCTAACAATAGATTATTTTATTAGTAAATTTCTTTTCAAAGAGGCATCGGATTCATCGGGAAGATTACATCTTCAAGAGAGATATCCCCCTGGAGGCTAATATGCATTCTGCTGAGGGGCATGATACTCCAGTAACTCAGAGTGATGCTAAACAAGCTTTTAAAGCAATATTCAGGAATAATATTTTAATTGGGAGCGAAGAGATACTTTCATCACAGATTGAAAAAATCGCTAAGGAAGGTTCTGATGATATAGATAAACAAAAAAAGGCTATTGCCAAGTATCAACAAGTGTTAAAAGAGCTAAGGATAAGGTTTGGAACCTTACTTAAAATGGATAATGTGTCCTTTCTTCTAGGAGCTGGATGCTCTATAGATGCAGGGGGTGTGTCCTTATGTTCTATTCCCTTAACTGTAGAAAAATCTATTTTAGAAAAAGGTTTTAAAAATGGTTCTCCTCTGCCATGGCTTCTACTTTTTTACGATCTAATTGATTATCTTACCGAATGTCCGAAATACCAGCCCAAAGATAGATTAAACTCGATTCAGAACCTCGAAGAGAAAGCAGAACCAAATATAAGTATAAAAGCAAATTTCGAACAATTTCTCTCGACTCTTTTTACAATCGTTGCTAGTACTATCGGAAACGAGATAACAATTTCCTTTAGTGAAGAAAAAAAGATTAGTATAAAACGTAATAATTTAAAAACCTTGATTGAACATTTGAAGGGAAGTCTTGTTTTAACTTGCAATCTCCCCACTCCAGAGTTAAAAGATTCCCTCATTATTCAGCGCCAAATGCTCAAGAAGTTGTTAACAAGGCCCCTTAATTTGCGGCGTGTTAATCTTTTCACACTCAACTACGATACCCTTTTTGAACAGGCCGCTGACGATGTGGGGATTGTGTTGATTGACGGGTTTATTGGCTCATTGAAGAGGGTTTTTAGACCTGAGTCATTTGACCAAGACCTCTACTTTCCTGCGCAGACAACAGAAGGTAATGTTCGAAGACTCGACCGTGTAATACATTTGTACAAGTTGCACGGTTCGATTTCATGGCATCGAGAAGAGCCAAAATGGGAAAATCCATATGGGTTATTTGCGACATTAGTTCAGCAGGATTATCCACAAAAAGATGTTGTGATATATCCTACTCCCCTGAAACATGGACAAGTCTTAGGATTCCCTTACTCTGAAATGTTCCGAAGGTTTGCCTCAGCAATAGTTCAGCCCCAATCTGCACTGTTCGTCATTGGATATGGATTTGGGGATGAGCATGTTATTGCCTTGATTAGACAGGCCTTATCTATTCCAAGTTTTACATTGGTAATTATTGATCCAAATCCGCAAAGTGCATTTGTGAAACAACTTGAAAAACAGCAAGATCAACGTGTGTGGATAGTGAAAGGTGATAGTTTAGGGACATTTTCGGGTTTTGTTAAATATCTCCTTCCTGATTTGCAAGAAGAAAAAATTATTGAAGCAGTGATGAAAACCTATAATGCCCTTAGTCCATCTAACATAGAAAAATCCACCCCTTCAAGTGATAACCCCGATGAGTAATGATTTTGAAATTGGTCGGGTGGTTGCTATCGATACATCTCAGGTAACAATAGAGTTAAATCCTGACCTGAAAGCACTCACCCGCTCAACTTATGAAAGCACTACTGAGATAGGACGCATTAACTCCTATGTAATCATTCCCGTAGGTGCCAGAAGAATTGTAGCAATGGTTACAAGAGTTGTGATGATGGAAGAGGCTGAAATTCGGACCGATAAAACAATGGTGACCCTTCCTTCAGCGCGGCGAATTATGAAGGCCACAATGATCGGAACTATTGACGGGGAAGAATTCACCCAAGGCATAGGGCTTTTCCCAGTTCTCGACTCACCTGTGTTAGTAGCAACAAAAAGTGACTTAGAAGCGATATTTGGCAAAAAAGAACACATAAGTAAGCCACCTGAACCAGAAAAACCTGGCTATTGTATTCCTATTGGTGAATCTGTTGTTTTCCCTGATTATCAAATCAAAATAAATCCTGATGTTTTTTTCGGAAAGCACTCAGCGATTATCGGCAGCACTGGATCAGGCAAGTCTTGCACGATAGCAACAATTATCCAATCAATAATTCTGAACAAGGAAGTCAAAAGTACCAGATTTATTATTCTGGATACCAATGGAGAGTATAGAACAGCTTTCCAGAGAGAGAAACAAAATGATGAATGGGAAGATGATGATCCAAGGTTTCGTTGTCTTTATATTCCAACCGATCCCGTCAAAACGAAAGATAAACTTGTTATACCATATTGGTTTATGAACTCAGATGATTTTGTTCGATTATTTAGGGCAAAAGAAGGCTTACAAGCGCCAGTTCTCCTTAGAGCTCTTAGATTATCCAGATCAAAAATTGCTGGAAAACCTGGAATATTAACCACGATAGAAGTATTGAGAATTTCTTGTACTCAAATCATGGCTCACACCCAAAATGATACACCAACACAACAGTGGGCTATAGCAAAAAACATTTATGAGTGTTGTGAAGATTCTCTTAGATACAGAGAAGTATTTCCGGAAAATGTAAAAAACTTGGACAAAGCGTATGGTACTGATTTTTTTCTTGATTACGAAAATGCGATTAAACAGATTCAGAAAATTGCTCAAGAAGTATATGCCCCGGATGGGAAAAAAACTAACCAATCTCTTGGTGCTACTAGAATTCAACAAATACAAAACTTTATTAATCCAGTAATTGATGCACTTAATAAAAAAATAACCAACGAACCTACTGGGGTTCCAGAAGTATCCTCGGATCAACCAATATTTTTTGATTGCCACTCATTTTTAGAAAGAAGTCTTGAAACTGCTATGCGGGAGGAAGCTGAATCAGGAAGTCCAGGGAGAATTCGTGACGCTTGTGGTCCTATGTTCTTACGCATAAGGCGATTTTTTGAAGATCCTAGATTCAAGTTCCTTTTTGGTCAATTTCCGAATGCTATTTACGTTCTTGCATCTTTCCTTCGTGATATTCTTGGATTATTGCCTGGAGATAATAATCTCTCTTCTTACGAAAATGTAAAGAAAGAGGTTCTTCCCTTTTATGACCGTCAGAGATCGAATATTGAAAAATCTTTTAATGTAGTAGTCATAGACCTAAGTTTGCTTGCAGCCGAGGTTCTTGAAAATGTTACAGCCTTAATTGGGCGTTTGATATTGGAATTTTTACAGAGATTAGGAGATAAAAACATCAGTGGTTTTGACAGAGGTTCTTTTCCAGTAGTGTTAGTTCTCGAAGAAGCTCAAAATTACATCAGAGAATCAAGAGGGATAGAAGAGAAATCAATTTCGAGAGAGGTTTTCGAAAGGATTGCTCGTGAGGGTCGCAAGTATGGATTAGGCCTCGTGGTAGCTTCACAACGGCCAAGTGAATTATCTAAGACTGTGCTTTCGCAGTGCAATAGCTTTATTGTTCATAGACTTCAAAATCCCGAGGATCTTAAATACTTTAGAGAGATTGTCCCAGGTATTTATGACCAATTGTTGAACCAGTTACCAGCTCTTGCACCTCGCCATGCTTTGATTCTTGGTGAAAGTGTTCAAGCCCCTGCTCTGGTTTATATGAGAGAGTCTAATCCAATTCCGAGAAGTAAAGATCCGAAATTTTACAAGCAATGGGTAGCGGACAAGCCTGAAATGCCTAATGTTGAAGCGATATGCCATAAGTGGGAGGGTAAGGATAGCCAAAAAAAAGAATCTTAAATTATATTTAAATTCCCTTTCTTCTTCTTCTATTTTTCACTTTAGTAATATCTCGGAAACCTCGCCTTTATCAATGTTAACTGCTACAATCCCTGATCCCTTTTCAAGCTGGGCAAGAATATACTAAAGTAAAGTGAAAAATAAGGCAGGAATAGCCTCAGTGCTCCAGGCCTAAGAGTCCAGGTAATTTTCCCTGTTCGCTGGAGCCCGGTGGACGAACACTCTCTCAGGCCGGAAAAAATCGCAGTCACGGCCCATTACCCTGCCAGGTATTTCTCTTCCTTGCTCGAATTAACATATGTTATCTGGGGAATCCAGCTTTTTTTGTCCGAAATTCAGGAATTTTCAAAAACTGGAAGCCTTTAACTCTTTGCCCGAGATCTGGAAAATCCTGGATAATGGAGGATGGACAAAGAAATTTGCATTTTTAACATCAACTATCACTTCTCCGTCAACATTACCGGTGTCCAGGTTGACAGCAACAACACCACATTCCTCCTTCACTTTGGTCATTATGTACATATGATTCATTCCAGCAGACTTGAGGGAATATCTTTTACCACTACTACCAAAAAAATCTGTATTTTCCAATTTTTCATATGCACCAGCTCTAACCCCTGAACCTGCAAAACCGCTTAAAGCGCCTACAATAGCGCCTTCCAAGGCTGCTTTGCCCAGTCCCGCCCAAAACGATTCGTGGATTTCGAATTGTTCAAGAGACAAATTCCATTTTATCTCCCCGCTGGAAGTATCAATCAAACACACTTCCTGTGTTCCCATAACCGAGAGCCCGCTTTCCCTGATCTCCATTCTGGAGATATATTCCTTGAAGCTATCCAAAGAGGTCCTGCATATCTCTTTTCCATTCTCTTCAGCTACGAGAAACAGGCTGTCTCCAGCTAGCAGAGCAAGCTGGCTTTCAAGATAAAATAATCTTTGTGGAGAGCCGTTGAAGATAAATGGCGCTTCCCAGATTAAATTGCAATCAATCAGGCTGATATTAGATAGATAATCTTCTCCAACAACATAAACATTATTCTCTCCGAATAAAGCTATAGAAAATCTTTTGCTATCATTTGGGAAAATCCATTTTAGCATGCCGCTATTCCTATCAAACGCAGAGATTCTTTGATCTGCCACTAAATAAATAATATTTTCTTTCACAAAAAATTTATCCGGTTCGTTGGAGAATTTTATCGGCTCTTCCCAAAGCAAAGTCCCATCCGATAACCGGACAGCGTTTATAAAATCTCTTCCTTTGATATAGATGATGCCCTCATCAGCAGGATCATATTTATAAATTGAGAATGATTCATCATTATAAGAGGAAATCCACTTTGTACTTCCATGTATCTTATCGATAGCATAAAGTGATTTGGAAGATATTATATAAATACAGTTATTTCCATTATAATAATCCTGCGAAAATGATTTATTACAAAACCAATCAATTTGTCCTGTCTCGAGATCCAGCTTCCAGGGCTTATTGTAAACGAAATAAGCCGCTCTGTCTTCAATTGTCATACAAGCTGCAACATCAATAGGAAATGTCACCAGACCATATTTCGCTCCATGAACAAAAGATTTTTTAATCCCTTTATCCGGTACAAAATCCTGGAAGGTTTTAATTTCGCCGGTCTTTAAATCATATGTAGTTAAAAAAATGTTTTTCATTTCCTGATCTTGTAAAATAAAACAACCTTTCCCGGTAGAATCAGGATATTTGAAGGATATCATTCTCCCTTCCAAGGGATCGGACTTAAGTATTTCCTTGCCATTCTCAATGTCTATAAAAGATACGGTTGTTGAAAAGCCCTTGCGTGAGAATATAGTTAATACAGGTATGTTTGGACGCCATAAGATACTGTCCACAGCATAAATATTCTCTTTTTTAAAAATAATATCCCCTGTATTTGAATCCACCAGGTAAAAATCCATTTTATCAGTAAGTAAAAGGTTTCCGGATTGGTTAATTTTCGTCCAACAGATATCCTCCCGGCATTTAATCGTCCATAAGGAATCCGCAGCCGCAACAAAGGATGACACTTTTATCAGGAAGCATAGTGTTATTATTATCATTCTGTACATCATTTTACTCCTCCAGCAGAGAGGATAGAACTTATATGATAAAACTGAAACCGACATTTAACATATCAAAGTTGAAACCGTAAAAAATAGCCTTCTTTTTCGATTCTTAGCGAAAACTTTCTTTCTTTCTTTCGAGCTTTAATCGAGAGATTTCTATCGTTTCGGCGATAAATTATTACTCCTCATCCATTGTTAATACAGGATAAAAAATCTTTTTACTCGTCTCTCCTTCCTTGTAAATGGTTACTGGAAAAGTAGAAAGTGGAAGCCCAGTAAATCAGCACATATCTAGGGTCAGGGCATGCCCTCTCCCAGGTTTTGCAGTGATTTTATATGAAAATCTCATCTGGAAAGAAGAGCCTGTTTGCCGCACTCATTCCAGAAACAAAGAGAAAGAAATCTCGTGCTGCCGCGTCAATGATTGGATTCACTAAGTGTATCGACAGGGCAATACACACGGGGAAGGTGAAATGTAGGACCACCAACTAATGTGGCTGTAATTTCTATTTCTTCCCCTTGACAGAGCTTTGCCCGAACATACACACCTTCTCTATCATTGTTACGTAAAATAATTGTTTTCGGGGAAACGGTTCCCCGAATGTTATCTCTAATGCTCAATGTGTTTGGATCCAGAAGACTGAAAGTTGTTTCGCCAAAGCTAATGCTGTTATTAGCTTTTACTTCCACCATGCCATTGAGGCGAAACTCCAAAACTTCGACTCCGATGCCAGGTTCCATGTCTACCAAACATGGAACACCGCTGCTTAGGATCCAGGGAGATCTACACAGATCGATTACGAGGAGACGGCTCTTTACTGCGTCTTGGACTGGCGTATCATCCACATTTTCAGAGATCTTCCTCAAGAGCTCCTCGTCGGTTAGCTGCCCAGTGGCAACCACACGGACAACCGATGCACTATCTGTCATCGCGATCTCAGCAAGAAGCGACTGATCTGTAAGCTTTTTTACGGCAGCCTCGCGTACGGCATCGGCCTTGTCAGCCCTGGCAATTGAGCCCAGGACGCCCTGATCATCTATAAGTGCCGTAGCCTCAGCTCTTACCAGGGCATCAGGATTATTCCTGGCGATATCCTGAAGCTTCGCACAGTCCTTCTGTTTGCCAGCATCACAATTCTTAGCCAGCTTTGCGAGATCCGTTTTGGCCAAGCCAGGCATAATCCACAATGTAAGAATGATAAAAATAATTTTGAACATGATTTTAAACATCATGTACTTATCTCCGTTCTCCTTGAGTCTAACAATGTTCTACCCGCTATTTCTCAGATCAAAATTGAAACAGGGAACGAGAGCCTTCTTTTCAATTCTTAGCGAAATCTTTTGTCCTTTCGAGCTTTAATCGAGAGATTTCTATCTTTCTGGATAAATTATCCTTCCTCATCAATGTTGAAAAAAGGATAAAAAATCTTTTTTACTCGTCTCTCCTTCATTATAAATGGTTACTGGAAAATGACCTGAACTATGAATATTTAATTTATGTTAAAATATTATGGTATTTGTCAAGAAAAAAATCAAATTAATTAAAAAATATTTAGACATCTGTCAAATTTGATAAGAATTTGTAAAATTTTTTCTCTGATGCGCGGATCATACAGCATATTCTTGACCATCATCTTGCTCATTTCCCGGATAGCCAAGGCTTGCCAGCTTTTTCCGGTCATCAATCCACCTCAAACGACCTCATCATATTGGCAATGCAGCCCTTATATTCAGGAATATCCTCTTTCCTGAGCATCGACCCGACAGCCTTGTCAGCGGCTTTCTTGTGATTTCCCATAATCCTTGTGGTTTACTTTCAAAACCCATACAGAGAAAGACATTATTGTCCCTGCGCTGATAAATAAGGAAAGCAGCCGCTATTCCATTACCCAAAACACCCGGCTCTATGCATTGCTAGTGATCAAGAACTTACAGCAAGCCGGGAATTAAGTTCTGACGGTCAGGTCTGATAACCAGCTCTTGAGGAGGACTTTTCAGGTTCTGCTGCTCTTTTAGCCGGCCCTTGGCCGGATTGACAAATCCTGGTACGTTTTTTATGTAAAAAGAACCATACTTGACCGGGTCACAACGTGCGACCGGAACAGGGAGGCTGGAAATTACATTGTTAGAAATGAACTACCCCGCGGCAAGTGAGCGAGGTATCATAAGGTTGGTAATGATTATTTTCACCCCCGCCCCCCTGGGCGACCGCCGGTCGCCCCTACGGTTGGCTTAAGGGGCCGTTTACACCACAGCAAGCTGCGGGGAATTCTTTTCGATTAAAAAGATGGTTTTTGCCTGGGATTGGCTGATTGGAAAAGAAGGATCTGCAGATTAAACGTGCCTCTGTTTTTTATCCCGGGTTAAAAACGTTTAAACTTCCCCACACGTAATCACTCGGGGCTTATTCAGCTTTTGGGGCAGGAAGACAGATCGTGAAAATTGTGCCTCCTGTTTCCGGGCACCTGCAGGAGATTTCCCCCCCTGCCCTGACGACTATACCATAAGCTATTGATAAACCCAGTCCTTTATGTCTTTCATGCTCCTTGGTTGTAAAAAAAGGGGTAAATATTTTTTCACGATCCTCTTCGGGAATTCCCGGCCCGTTATTGGCAAATTGCAGGAAAACAGAGTTTTCATCCCGGTAGCTGGTGATCTCTATGGTTTTATGGTCTACATTTTCCAGGGCTTCGCGCGCATTAGTCAACAGGATTATCAGTAACTGAGAAATTTGCAGCATACTTCCTTTAAAAACCACGTTATCCCCGAGCGATTTTTTCACCTCGATCTTCGACCCCACAAGAACCATTTTTAAAGTCTCTTCGATACATTCGTTCAAATCGCAAAGTTGGGAATCCGGCATGCTGATCAGCCCGGCAAATATACCCATCTCGTGCAAGATATTAGACACATTCGTGCTCTCTTTTTCCATCATTTCCACTATTTGCGGCGTTTCGGATAATAACTCCCCGATCGTTTTTTCGGATTCCCCTGGAGCCTCATCTTTTTTAGTCAGGAGATATTTTTCAATTCTGGAGAGATTGTTTTTTAAGGGGACCAGATTCCGGATGATACAGTTGACAGGTTCGCTAACCTCCCTGACCAGACCATCCGTGAGCAGTCCGAGATCGGCAAGCCTGGACATCTGGAATAATTTGGAGCGCTGCTCTTCCAGTTTTCTTTCCAGTCTGATCTTCTCCCGCAGGTGATTCAGCACAGCCATGATTTCGTAAAAGTTTATCGGTTTGTGTAAAAAATAATAAGCTCCGTTGTTTAAGGCCTCGATAGCGGTATCCATGTCAGCGTAGCCAGTAAACATGATGAAGGGAATATCATATTTTTTCTTGCAGGCTTTGAGCAATTCCAGACCGTCCATAACCGGCATCTTGATATCTGTCATCACCACATCAGGCAAATCCTCTTCAATCAGCTTAAAAGCCTCTTCCCCATCAGCCGCCACTTTTACGGAACAGTTCTCTTCGATGAGAAATCTGCTTACCACATTAAGTACTGCATTATCGTCATCAACCAACAGAATTTTCATTTGACACCCTTATTCTTCTCCGGTCCGGTCAGCCGGTCCAAATTATAACGCCGTCATCTAGAGGAGGAGAATGAATCCCCCGTTTAGTGCTCTGACAAGTCGGAAATGCATAGTAACTTGCACACATAAAATGACTGAAAATGTCGAAGCTGTTAACAACAGGCTCTAGACTGCAGTCTGAAGGGGTGCAAAATCAAACTTACAGAGAATAGTTTACAATCTATAACCTGGACAAAGGTTGAAACCTTGGGGTTGCAACCCACTAGTCTATAGCCTGCAGTCTTTTTCTTTATAGCCTATAAACATGTGTAGAGTGGATAAAAAAGACTCAACCATGTAAATCAAATCTGTCACTGCACTTGATGGTTTTGTATAATTGTAAATTCAAATTGTTCAAAAAGCTACAATAAAAATCAGGCCGAATCAATAGGTGAAAATACCAGTTGACCTGGATAAAAAAGCAGGAAACGCCATTCTGTTTATTTTTTATCCGAGCAAAGTGCGAGGCCTACTGATGCCTCATCACTGCCATAATCTCGCAACGCCCGGCTCTGTGACAGCATGCCAATAATTAGTACAGGGCAAAAGTAATATAACTATCAAGCGGCAAATTAAAAATAGCTAACAGGGGTAGTTTTTGTTAGACGCAATAAATATTTATCGCAGCTTGAAAAAATGCAAAAAATTCTTTATACTCGATAGCCGAATATAAAACCTTTGTTTTTTTCCGGTCTTACCAGACAAGATCAAGTTACATTTAAAGACCAACGCTTTCAATCAGAATTTTTCTTCTTCACACTTCCGGAGGGATAAATGAAATCCTTTCTTCTTTACCTGGGTATTATTGTCCTGGTGCTCTGGAACATCTCTATGGAGACGCGGCTTGCCCGCAAGGCCGATCGGCCTTTCCAGCCGCCCCTGGACCTGCACGTGGCTGCTCGCGATACGGCCGACAGCGGGTTCAGCCGCGAATACGGTTTCTACATGCGGCCCTACTGCAATTTCTGGTCTGATGCCCATACCCACACTCACTTCGCCGACCTGTCCCAGGATGAGCGCGATAAAGAGCTTGTGATGCTCCACAATGCCATGTACGAGCTAGAGATAGTCAACTGCGCAGTGTTCTGCAAGACAGAGGCGGACCTGGCTTTTGTGGACTCCGTGGGTAAAGATGCGCCTGTGTGGTATGCGGAATTCAACGACCCGGATATCGAGAAGCTGCGTTACTACCACGAACGCTACCATATCCGAGCCGTGAAATTGCACAACACTCCGGTGTTTTACGGCGAGTTCAGGGGCGAAGAGGTCGAATTTCCCCTGGGCAGCGGCAAGATGAAGCCGGTCACTATCGAGATGATGGTCTCGCCGGAATGGATGAGCTTTTTCGGAGTCTGTGAAGAGCTGGGCCTGCCCGTGACCTGGCACACCAACAACCGCTACGGCCCCTCGCCTTACAATTTCGGGGGGGACAACAGCAAGTGCTGGGAGGCCCTGCCGTATGACAACTTTTATGTCCTCAGTTTGATCGAGCGCATTCTCGACACCTGTCCGAAACTGAGCCTGATTCTCTGCCACCAGGGCTTTATGGGTTACACAAGACTGGCCGAGCTATTCAAGAAGCATCCCAATCTTTATATCGATACCAGCGCAGGCTTTATGCTTCACGATGGAGACTACCTCACAGACAGCGAGCGTGCGCGCATCCGCCCGTTTTTCATCACCTGGGCGGACCGCATTCTTTTCGGCACGGATGCCAACGCCTGGTGGGAGACTCCCAAGACCATAAGTGAACATGAAATCCGCCGGCATATCTACAACCATGTGCACCCATTCAAGCGTTTCATCCAGCAGCTTTACCTTCCCCAGGAAGTCTTGAGCAAGGTGGCCCATCAAAACTTCGAACGGCTGTTCAACATGCCGCCGGCCGGAGACTGGTTCTATTAAAATTTTTTGTTGCCTGAATCTCTCACGACAAAAACAGGATTCTTATCAATGGTCCAGAAAATACTCGATGCCCTCGAATCCGGGATTCTCTCAGCGGAAGAAAGCCTGAAAGCAGGTATGGCCTTAGCGCCCGGGACAATCGAAACTCTTGTCAGCGAGTTCGAGGAAGCTCTGGCTTACGGTGCGATGCCTCCCCGCAAGCGGGCGCTGAAGCTTGCTGAAAGGGCTGTTTATTTACTGAAATCGCAGCAGGAGAAAGTCAGCGGGAAAATGTCCGACCTCCGGGCCCTAGCCCGCTGGAAGAGCCGCCTTTTCCAGGCGATGCTGCACCGGGAGGAAGCTTTGGAACAGGCGAAACATTTCGAGGCTTTGACTCTAAAAGACAGCCCGCCACTCGAGCTGGCCGAGGCGCTGATCTTTCTGGCCAAGGCCTGCTACTGGAGCGACAACCAGCGGGGAACGGTACTTTTCCAGCGCCGAGCGCTCGATCTTGTGGACCGGGAGCGCAAGCAGGGGGGACTGACCCATGAGGATGAGATCCGCTTCAACAAGGAATACACGGTCTGGGCGTTCCGCTACGCCCAGAACACCTGCCGCTGGAGTGAGGCGTATAAGACTTTCGAGCAGGCCTACCGGCTGGCGCATCGCTCAGGCGATCCGGGTTTGCTGAGCTCCACCCTGGTCTTATATGCAGAGGCCAGGATGTTCCAGGGGGACTGGGAGGGGTGTGAAAAACTGGCCGGTGAGTGCGTCCAGGCTGCACTCAAGGAGCCTGGAGGCCCGGGGAGCGACTATCCATTCTGGATCTGGGGCCGGGCGCTTGTGCATATTGGAAAAGCGGAACAGGCCGTGCCGGAGCTTCAAAAATCGATCAGTCTGGCCCGGAACATCGGGGATGCAGTCGGCCTTTCCGAGGCCCTGGTGAGCCTGGCTGAAGCCCACCTGGCGCTGGGCGAGAGTGATCAGGCCCAGTCCTGCGCATCCCAGAGCGAGGAGGTGGCCCGCTACGCCAGACTGGGCATAAACCTGGCCCAGATCAGGATCTGGCGCTCGTGGATCGAGATGGAGCTCGATTCGCGCTCGGCAGTCCGTCAACTGAGTCCCCTGCACCAGAGCCTGGCCGATTTCGAGCGCCTGGGCTGCCGCAGCGGATGGGCCTGCACGCTGGGGGCGCTCGGTCACGCCCTTGCTCTGGCCTCAGCCCCTATGAAAGCCAAGTTTTACCTCGAGCGCGCCTTTCAGGCTTTCAGGGAATGGGACATGCCCTGGCATGCTGCCCGCGCCGAGAAATCGCTTTCCCTGATAAGTTGAGGAATGTCATAATACAAACTTATTAGGCGCTTAAGCAGCGCATCGAAGAGACATTTTCGCCTAATCGATTGCATTTGGAACGCCGGGGCGGTTCGCGAACCGCCCCGGCAACTAGTTGATATACTATGAGTTAACAATATATTGCAGGAGTCTTGCTATTTCTCTGCAATGGAAATTACTACAGGGAGCAATAAATAGTTTCTATTTATATTGTTTTTATATGCTTTAGCCTTGGTTATTAATATAAGTTGAGTAAATAGGAATGATTTACCGGATGTCGATTCTTACATTTAAGGCGCCGGCGACTGATTTATATAACAACGATTAAAATACCCTTAGAGAAAAGCTTCTACAACTGCCGAAAAGAGGTTTGAGTGCAGCTACCTGGGATGATAAAGCTATCCCAGGTGAAAATAGAGGCAATAAGAAGCCCTTAAGTCCGAGGACCCTGTTTCTGGAGCGTGTAGAAGACAAGTAATTTCCATCATTGCCATACTAGATGTACAACGCCCAGGCAGGCCTTTGCGCAGGCTTCCTGCGCACCAGGCGAGCTTGGCGAAGCGGAGTAAAGGACTTAAATGCCAGGATTAACTTTTGTTTCTTTTTGTTTAAAAAGAAATGGTTTTGCTTCTTTTGCCACCAAAAGAAGAAAGAAATTTCCTTTACGGACAGATGTAAATAATTTTATGACCTGAGTAGTATTAATAACAAACACGCTTTCAAATCACCAAATCACCTAATTTATCCGGATCATTGCGCGGGCTCTCTCCCCGCTCATTACCTCCGTAATCTCCACCACCCAGTCCCCTTTGGGATCGTTCAAAGCTGTCCGGAAAGAAGTGCTGCCGGAACTGTCGGTAATGTCCCGGTTCCCGCTGTAATAGCGCAAAATGCGGCCTGTCGGGTCAGTGACCACCACCTTGGCCACAGAGCGCAGGCTTCCCGCTCCTGCGGCGCTGAAATTGATTTTCACCTCCTCTCCGAGACCCGCTCCAGAGGGGGCCTTGAGCGCCAGTCCGCTGATTCGGCTTCCCACCATGGCGAAAAGCCTGGGCACGCCTGGCTCGATCTCAGTTTCAAAGGCATCGCCGGCGCCCAGGTATCTCTTCCCGCGGACATCGTAAACAGCCGCATTCCGGCCCAGGTGCACGCACACCTTTTTCGCTCCCTCCATTTCCATTTCCGGCACCAGGCCCAGAAGCATCGTGGTGCCGTTATTGAACAGGTAGCGCTCGCAGTCAGTAACCGGCTCGCCGCCCAGAGTGGTCAGCCGGACTTTTGGCCTGATACCGGCCGCCTCGAGCACTTTTGACATTTTCTCGAGCCCCGGAGCGCTCCTTCCCTCGCGCTTGTCCTCAGGATAGCGGTCGAGAAAGTAATTCAAAAAGTACGCCTGCCCTTTGCCGAAGCTGTTTTGTAACAGGACCGGACGGCCCTCTTCCGTAGCCAGCGCCCTGGCGCCTTTCAATAATAATTCCGGCTCGCGCATGGCGATAATATCCTGGCGGCTTGCGGCCCGGACCTTGATCCCGAACACCTCCTCGAGCACCCGGGTTTTGCGGAAAGTGCAGTGCTCATCCATTACTCCGGGCAAGGCATCGGCAATCAATGTCCCGCCCCCTTGCACGAAAGCGCGGATCGCCTGCACCTCCTCATTGCTCAGGGCCACGCTCATCGGCAGGATAAAAACCCTGTAGCCCCTGCTGACCAGCTCTCCTTTTTCCAGTGCGCTGTAGGCCAGAAAATCGAACTGCAGGCCCGAGTCCTTGAGAATTTTCACCCAGCCGTCCCGGTCGTCCCCAAAACGGTTGAAAGTCTTGCTCGTGTTGTAGTTAACCTGCGCTGATATTTCACCATCCACGATCCACGAGCCGTGGATACTCGGGTAGGAATAGTGGATCGCAATCCCGTGGTTGTCAGGAGTGGCGAGCCCCACCAGCTTGCCGATCCCCTCGCCGCGCAGCTCCTGGAAACCGGGCACCATATCGCGGCCGCTGCCGCAGAGAGTAAGGTCCGGATCGAGGCACGAATACTGCCAGAATATGTAAGCTCCGCCGTTGCAGCCCTGGAACAGGTGACCGTAAAGGTCGTAGAACACCGACTTGCCAGACACGCCATAGCCCGAGCCCCCTGAAATCTTTATCTCAGGGTTGAAGCAGCGGTGAAAATCGAGCTGGTTCCCGTCAGTGTAAGCATTGAGGTGTTTCGTGTACTGGTTCATGCGGCTGTAGTCGCAGCCATTGTGCGAGCCGGAAATCTGGGTCCCGGAGTTGAGCAGTATTCCCTGGGGATCGAGCTTGTGCAGCTCATCCAGCACGAAACCGTAGCATTCGGCGTAGCTTTTTTCCATAAAAGTGCGGTGGTCGGCCCAGGATGCGTAGTTTCCGCGGTCCTGCGCCTCATAAGTATCATCCGGGACCACCAAGTCCCAGGAAGTGAAGCTGGTTCCCCACTGGGCGTTCAGAGCCTCCAGGCCGCCGTATTCCTCTTTCAGCCACTCGCGCATGGCCTCCAAGGTGTGGCCGGAGAAACAGATATCCACCGCGTCCTCGTAACAGGTCAATGACGGTTCCTCATAGACGTAATAGGAGAACGGTGAAAACGGGACCCAAGGGGTGACAAGCTCTTTAAGCTCGCGCTTGATCCGCTCCCGGTATTCAGGATCGTGAAGGCAGTACTCACGCACGAGAACCTTTTTATCGCGGGTTTCAGCGTATTTTTTCTTCATGCTGTTGTAGTAATTGCGCCGCGCTCCATCCGGGGACTCCTGGCCGCTGATACGGGTCTGGGCCTGCACGTAATAATTTGCGTGCTTGCAGAGACTCAAGGGGTAGGAGGAAAGCGTGGTGACATTCAGCTTCTGGAGCTGACTGTCAATCACAGGCCAGATACCCGGGATAGGGTTCGGGCCGAAAAGGTACATCACCACATCGAAATCATCCCAGACCACGGGCTGAAGGACAAAAACCTCGGCAATCTGCCGGTCCTGGCGCTTGCCGCTTTCAGCTACCGCGCAGTCTATTCTGGCGAGCTTGGTCAGCACGCCGCCTGTAGTCAGGCTGAATGGAACCACGGTTTCGCTGTCAACCGTGACCGGGAGAGTCTTCCGGTCGATAAGCCGCTGGTAGTTGTCGTACAGGCTGAGCGTCACATCGCAGCGGCTCCTTTTTGCTGACTCAAGACGCAATTTTCCAGAGACCGGCTCGCCTGCCTTTACCCTGTCCATTTCAGGCTCGATCGCTAGAATGCTGACCTGCCTTTTTTTATCCACCACTACAGTGGCCCAGTCCAGGCAGTCTGCCCCGGACTTGAGCTGGAGATCGACAAAGTGGCGCCCGGCTCCCAGAGACAGGGGGAGCTGCAGATCCACGGTGGCATGCCATTTTTTCAGGGGAAGCCGCATCCAGCTTTCCTCCTCCCCGAAATCGCTGCTGATCCTGGCGAAAATGCTGTCCGAGGATGAGATACCGGAGAGGCTGGCCTTGATTCTATTGCCTGAGAGCTCACACCTCTCGATTGACGGACCGGGCTCCCGCCCGGCGGCCCAGACAACAGCGCGGGCCACCAGAGACCACATGTACTCATGGTAAGGGTAATTAAGCCCTGTCTCCCAGATATTGGCCACCTCCGGGATCATTCCGGCTTCCGGATAGCCGAAAGCTACCACCCTGCCCTGGCCCAGCTTTTTTACAGCCAGTACCGGGGCGCCGCTTCCGGTTTTCAGCAGCACCTCACCCGAGGCTTCACAGCGGGCCGCCCCGATCTGTCCCCAGGGAAAAGCCGCCAAAGGGACTCCCCGGGTGATATAGTGGTCTCCTGTTGCCTGCCACTGAGTATTGTTCCCCTCTTCATAGCTGGTCCCGACCCTGGTTTGAGACATTCTCTGGCCGATCTCTCTCAGATTGACCAGAGGGGAAATCTCCCACAGACCGGCTCCTTCCGGCTCCCTGCTGCGCGGATAAAAAAGCACCAAACCGGCCCCCTCTTTCACCCGCTTGACCAGATTCTCGCGCACCTCGGCCGGGAAGCTGTCCCAGGGTTGCACCGAGGGCCAGAGGATGACATCATACTTCGGACCATAAAGCAGATCATCGGCAAGATATGTGCAGGCCAGGCTGAAGCCGTCTCCTCCTCCCCGGCGCTGCTGGTAAAAATCCCCGAAACCGTACATGTTTGTGCCTGCCCGTCTGCCCAGCGTAGTGGCCTTGAAATTGAGCTCCAGGCGCTGGGCAAGCTCGATAACTCCCCTGCCATCCACCACAGGGGCCAGCATAAAGACCTTGATCGGACCGCCGCGAAAAGGCCGGGCCCACTCTGTGTGCGGAGTCTCCACTTTCATCGTGTAATCAACATCCCAGCGGCCGCGTTCCTCGAGGATCGGGTGAAAACGGTCCAGGGCGAAATAGTCCATGTAAAACCTGCCGGCCTGCGGAGAATAAATCTCGATCCATTTCATGCGGCCCAGATCAAGGCCTGTTGCCTGCTCGAGCTTTAGCTGAATGTGATTTGCACCCTTCTTTACGGGAAAAGTTTTCGAAAAAGTGTCCGCGCTGTCAGCCAGAACCAGGCCCAGGGACGTTAGCTGCTCGCTCCAGACAAACGCCAGCAGGCTCCCGCGCCTGCGGCCAGTCAGCGGGAATATCAGTAAGCATGACCCATCCCCCGCCCTCAGGGCAGAGAACCTCGAGCGAATTGCTGCCCCAGAGCGGGAAACGGGTGGACTGGCGGATCTCGACACCCTCGGATGTCTTGACCGCGGCAACCTGGGACTCATCCTCGAAACTGGCGAAAACACGAATCCGGTCCTGGGCCCGGACTGAAATGACACTTAGAAAAAGAAAGACCGGAACAAAGGTCAGAATATACTTTCGCCGGACATTCATTTCAGCCCCTCCTGCAGGAAATGGTGAAGAGTGAAAAACAGGCATTAGTTGAGAAATTATATAATCTGGATTATTTACAAAATTTGGTAGAAAGGATTAGGCTTTCGGTTTTTTAAAGCATTTGCTCCAGACCGGATAAGAACTGTAAGGCCATAGCATCCTATGCCCGTACAAGACAGGATTCAGTCATTCATGACGTTACGTGTCGCCCTGAAATAAATGAAAATAATCCCTTTTAGGTTTTACAACTCAGGTCATAAAATTGTTCACATCTATCCGTAAAGGAAATTCTTTTTCTTCTTTTGGTGGCAAAAGAAGCAAAACCATTTCTTTTTAAACAAAAAGAAACAAAAGTTAATCCTGGCAATTATGTCTTTTACTCCGCTTCGCCAAGCTCGCCTACGCGCAGGAAGCCTGCGCAAAGGCCTGCCGGGGCATTGTACATCTAGTATGGCAATAATGGAAATTACTTGTCTTCTACACGCTCCAGAAACAGGGTCCCCGGACTTCAGGGATTTTTATAGCCTCTAGTTTCACCCGGGATGGCTTTATCATCCCAGGTAGTTGTACTAAAACCTCTTTTCGGCAGTTGTAAAAGCTTTTATCTCTGGGGATTTCAGTCGTTGTTATGTAAAGTAAGCCGCCGGCGCGTTAAATGTAAAAATTGACACTTGGTAAATCGTTCCTGCTTACTTGCCTTTCATGAATAACCAAGGCTGAAGCATATAAGAAATAATACAAATTAAAACCATTTAATGCTCCATGTATTAAGACAGCTCCACTTTGTTTACTCTCAGCTCGTGGCTGCTGTCCCTGCGGGTGTACTCGTAATAGTACCACAGAGTATTGTCCACGATCAAAGCGTCCATGTAGCGTATGCAGCCGTAAGGGCTCCGGATCCAGGGCCCGTCCGTGCTGACCCTTCTCCAGTGTTCGAGGTCGTGGCTCACGGCCACGCCGCAGTGCTCTTCGTACATGTCGTAAGCCGTGGTGCCGCCGTCGAAAAAGCCCACGTACACAGGCGGCAGATAGATAACGGAATTGATCCTGGCGCGGGCCAGGCCCCATTCGCCGGGAGCCCCTCTTCCGGGCTCGAAAACATACCGGAATTCTTTGAAATAGCGGCCGTCCGGGCTGGTCATCAGCCCAGTGGCGTCGCTCCCCAGAGGATGGCGCACCCCGTTCTCATCCTCATACCACTCCAGGCGCGGTTTGACATTCACAAACAAGTAATAGAGCCCGCCGACAATATAAGCCTTGGGGTCCTTGACCTGGCTGAGGCCGTATTCCTCAGGCTGGATCACTGTGCGATGGTGCCAGGGGTCGAAATCCCTGGGGTGGCCGGCCTCGATAAGATCCACGCGCCAGGGCCCGCCGCCTTTCTGCTGGTAGCTGATATACAGGCGCCAGATACCGCTCGGCGGGTCTTTAATCAGCGCGCCCACCTCGATAGACTCGGCATCGAGCTGCTCCTTGGCGGCCTCCCAGATATCCCTGAATACGAAACCGTCTTCCGATTCGGCAATCCGGCACTTGCCTCCTCTTCCCTTGCCCAGGGGTTTGCGCAGACGGTAGTAAAGGTAAAACTTTCCCTCCCCTGGATCGTAGATCACGTTATGGCCGCCGGCCCAGTAACCGTAACCCTCGCCTTCCGGCTCGAGAACTGTCGTGCCCTGCTCGGGATCGAACCTGGGCGGAACTCCGAAATAACGCTGGCCTGATAAGGACATCCAACCTCCCGCGATTCATATTTGGATTGGACTGGATAATAAAATCGTAATATCAGAAAATTTAGAGCAGAATAAGAAGATAATCAACAAGGATTATCCGAAACGAACAGAACGGCACGGCAAAATCCAGATAAAAATTGCAGTTATTCTTCATTCAGTTTATTATATTTTCCGGTTCGGGAGTCGAAACATAGATTGACTTTCCTGCCGCTTTTTTAATCAAAATCATTTCACCGGAGCTGCCAGGAACGCTTATTCCAAATAATTATCAAGCACTTTTGGACCGGGAACCAGGTTCAGCGTCCGGTTTCTGTTGGCGAATTCCGGATATTATCTTCTTACCCTTTTAAAAGGGGCCAGAGATGAAGAAAAAATTTTCACAGCCTCCAGTCCGACCGATAAGCCGCCGCCGTTTTCTTGAAGCTTCAAGCCTCGGGCTGGCCGGTATGGCTGCCTCCAGTCTTATGCATAGTGAATCTCCCGCCGCTTCCGCCAATGCTGAGCAGCCAGGGGCCGGGCGCCCCAATATCGTGCTCCTGATTGCCGATGACACCGGCTGGAACGATGTAGGCTACCACCACTCTGAAATCAGTACTCCGAATATCGACAGGATGGCTGAAAAAGGCGTGGTAATGGACCAGTTCTACGCCTGCCCCACCTGCTCGCCGACCAGGGCTGCTATTCTCATGGGCCGGCCTCCCAGCAGATACGGCATTCTGGCCCCTATCGCCGGGCGCAGCACCCTGTCTCTGCCTATCGGTGAGCCGACTTTGCCCTCCATCCTCGGTCGCGCCGGGTACAGGACCACGCAGATCGGCAAATGGCACCTGGGCTTGAAACCTGAGGTAGGCCCCCGCAAGTACGGTTTCGACAGCTCCTACGGGTACTTTCACGGGCAGATCGACCAGTACACCCACATTTACAAGAACGGGGACCGGAGCTGGCATCGCAACGAAGAGTTTATCGATGAAAAAGGGCACGCCACTGACCTGATCGCCGCCGAAGCCGTAAGAATAATCAGTCAGGGCCAGGGCGAAAAGCCGTTCTTGCTTTACGTGTCATTCAGCGTGCCCCACTACCCGGTGCAGGAAGAGGAGCAGTGGGTCAAGCCCTATGAGGGTAAGATCGCCAATCAATCGCGCAGGCTCTATGCAGCCTCGATGACCCACATGGACGATGCGATCGGCCGGATACTCGAGGTCCTCGAGGAGAAGAGCCTGAGCTCCGGGACTCTGGTTATCTTTGTCAGCGACAACGGGGGCCAGAAAGACTGGACAGTCGGGGAAAACGAATACGACAACCGCCACGGCCCCTATGACCGCCTGGGCGACAACACTCCGTTCCGCGACTGGAAAGGCTCGGTGTATGAGGGCGGAATCCGCGTGCCTGCGGTATTCTACCGGCCCGGGGAACTCGCTCCGCGCCGGGTGACTGCTCTATCACATGTCATGGACCTGCTGCCTACCCTGGCCGCACTCGGGGGAGCGGTGATCCCCGCAGGTAAGATAGTCGAGGGAATCGATATCCGGCCTGCGCTCCAGGGCAATCCCCTGTCCAAAGAGCGGACCCTGTACTGGAACACAGGCAGTCAGCTTGCAGTCCGGCGGGGAGATTGGAAATTGATCCAGAACGGCCCGTCTCTTGATCAGGGCACAGTGGAGCTTTACGACATTGCCGAGGATCCTTATGAAAAAAAGGACCTGGCAGGCGAGAGGCTGACCCTGACAACCCAGTTAAGGGAGATCATGGCCGGTCAGAGGGCGCTGGATATTATCCCGGAATGACAGGTTCGCGGTTTGACTGTCCGGGCGGATAAAACGGGGCTGGAGGCAGGTTTTCAGTCAGCCATTCATGGCGCTTCGCGTGGCCCGGAAAGAAACGAAAATATATAGACCTGTAGGGACACAGCATGCTGTGTCCGTTCATTGTTCATTATTTAAACCAAGATATTCGACCAATTGGATATATATTTTCATAGCAGACAGTAAAAAGCCCGGCTTTGCATTAAAATTCAGCGCAGCCAGGCTATATTCTGGAGGCGGCGGGCGGAATCGAACCGCCGAATAAAGGTTTTGCAGACCTCTCCCTTGGCCACTTGGGTACGCCGCCTGAAATAAAATGGAGCGGGAAACGGGACTTGAACCCGCGACATCCACCTTGGCAAGGTGGCGCTCTACCAACTGAGCTATTCCCGCTCATCTTTCCGAGAGTTGGCTTGCTGAATAATAAAAACCCGCCATTTATTTGTCAAGTCCAAATTGCCGGAATAACCCGCGCTTCTGTTAAATCATGTTTCCAGACACGAAGACGGCTGAGACGAATACTACGCGGCGGCGCGCAACGCCCTGGCCCGTTCTGATGTGGACCGGGTTACCGTCGTCTTCGACACGCGGGAGCAGGTACCCTAAGCATTAGAGACAGACTGTCCAGAGGCCCTCCGCCGCGCCCTCCCTGCTGGGGATTACTCCGTCGAGGGGCGTGAGTATTCCGTGGTAGTGGAGCAAAAGGAAGGGAGAGGGTCAACGCTCCGCTTCAGCGGCGCGCGACGTGAAGCGGAGCGCGTCTTTGTGCAGCCGCTTGTTAGCCGTTTATAAAAAGGGTTCATTAGAACACTCCTTCAAAATTGTTATCATCTTTTGCTTATCGATGCCATCGGCATATGTCGCAATATTCTTTGACAGAGCAAAAAAACAGACGCAATAAACCTTATGCCCATCTTTACGCCTCTTTGAGTATTCTATATGATCAAACCCTAGATCCAACATTAGCTTTATGCCTGATTCAGAAGCTCCAATTGCATATATACTTTTTACTTGGGATGGTGTGCATATTCGTCTTATAAGTTCAGGAGTGTTCATAATGCACTTATACGCCGTAAGAGGATTTCCTTTGTCGCATTCTGAAAGGGCAACAAAACTTTCAATATAGAGCGAACTTATTCCCTCACTTTCTTGTGGTGAGTATAACGAATCACCTCGTATCTCTCTTTCGATAATTTCGCCATTAAGAAATCTTGTCAACGTCGCCATCTTTAGTGGAAGAATATCTATGTTCCCACAACGATGTCCATTTCGATCTTTAATTATGGAGAAACCAGTAGGATTGGCTTTAAACCATTCCAACATGAGTTTAGAGGGGATAATGTCAATTCCTGAGTATACACGTTCTGCTGCTTCTGCTGCCCAGCATATATCTTCTTCGGTAGCTGGTGAAATGCTATAATGTTTGTGTTCTCTATATATTCGGAATCGCGGATTGCACGGATAAAAAATTTGATTTCACGGATAGCCCCTCCCCGCACATCCATTGCTATCCTGGCGGGGGTGGGGAACCGTGTCATCCGGGCAACATCCGTGTCATCCGTGATTCTGAGAACAGAAAATACCTGAAAATTTGTCAATAATGCGGATTACAAAACTTCCGGTTCGAGTTCGTTCATAATAGACTAAAGGGCCTGAATCTTTTCCGTTTTTATTAAAGAGTTCTGGTCTTTTTACTTTTTCAGATTCAGGCTAAATTACAATTTAAACCGTGTCCACACTTGAGAATCGGTAATATGTAACTGAAATAAAATCTCATTGAATTCAAAGTATTTACAGATCAATTGATTCTTTTTATTTTATAAAGTTCAATTTCTCAGGATTATACTCATCAAGCAAATCAAGCTTCTTCCGGGCAAGCTAAAATTATCAAGACGGTTATCGATCAAGGTCATTCGATGTTGAACAGACTCAAATCATTATGGCTTAAACTGTACAAGGAGCTCATCTCTCCGCTGATCAAATTGATCAGCTGGTCGGAAAACCGCTCTTTTCTGATAGTTGCCGTTGCTATCGGGATCCTGGGCGGCTTCGGGGCGGTGCTGTTCCGCTGGCTGATCAGCGCACTCAAATTTGTTTTTTTCGGGCCGGGCGATAATCTGCTGGAGGTGGCCCTGAGCCTTCCCTGGTGGCAGAGAGCGGCCATTCCCGCTATCGGCGGGCTGGTTTTAGCCCCGTTCATCAGGTACTTTGCCAGGGAAACCAAGGGCCATGGTGTTCCGGAAGTTATGGAGTCCCTGGTCTTGCGCGCCGGACGGATAAAGCCGCGGACCATTTTCACCCGGGCCATGGCCTCGGCGATTACAATCGCCAGCGGCGGCTCGGTGGGCCGGGAAGGTCCGATCGTGCAGATCGGCTCGGCTATCGGCTCGACTGTGGGCCAGTTTCTCAAAGCTTCAGAAAGCAGGATGAGAACCCTGGTCGGCTGCGGAGCTGCGGCGGGTATGGCCGCGACCTTCAATGCCCCCCTGGGCGGAGCCCTGTTTGCAGTCGAGGTCATCCTGGGCGATTTCGGCCTGGCCCAGATCACTCCCATAATTATCTCGAGCGTGGCTGGAACCGCTATCTCCAGGTATTTCCTGGGCAATTTCCCGGCTTTCGAGTTCCACCCTCCCCCCATTGTAAGTCACTTCGAGCTGCTCTTTTACGCGATCCTGGGCCTGAGCGCCGGAATCCTGGCCTGGCTTTATGTCACTGTCCTGTACCGCAGCGAAGACCTTTTCGAATCCATCTCCATTCCAGCCTGGATCAAACCGGCTCTCGGGGGACTGCTTGTCGGCTTGATCGGCATCTGGTTCCCGCATGTTTTCAGCACAGGGTACGAATCGATTAATTTGGCTCTGCAAAGGAACCTGCCGCTTATCATGCTCCTGGCCCTGGCTTTTATCAAGCTGTTCGCCACCTCGATCACTATCGGCAGCGGGGGCTCAGGAGGCGTGTTCGCCCCGGCGCTCTTTCAGGGAGCCATGCTCGGCGGCTTCATGGGGGCCCTTTTCCACCTGGCTTTCCCGAACCTTACCGCCCCTTACGGGTCCTATGCACTGGTGGGAATGGGGGCCATGATTGCCGGATCCATGCAAGCGCCGATCACAGTGATAATGATGATCTTCGAATTGACCAATGATTACACGATCATCCTGCCGGTGATGACCTCGAGCATTATCAGCACCCTGGTGGCCTACAGGCTGCTGGGTGGACAGTCTGTCTATACCCGTAAGCTGTATAGAAAAGGAATCAGCCTGTATCGCGGGAGAGACCTGAACATTCTCCGCAATCTGAAAGTACGTGATGTAATGGAGACCAATCTGGAAAAAGTGAATGAGAGCACCCCGATCACCCAGCTTATCCACAAAGCGCTGTCCAACCCGCACTCGAATTTTATCCAGGTGGATGAGCGGAATCGCATGACCGGCCTGATTCCCTTGCAGAATATCCTGGAGGCCATGCGCGATGAAAACCTGAGGGATCTCCTGGTGGCCCAGGATGTGGCTCTTTTCGACTACCCGGTGCTGGAGACGGAGGAGTCGCTGGATGAGGTAATCCGCAAGTTCGGCGACTCTCCGATCGAGGAGATGCCCGTAGTCGAGGCCTCGAAGCCTCACGTTCCTGTCGGCGTCTTACGCCACAGCGATGTCCTCCAAGCCTATCGCAAGGCCATTGTCCACCAGGACCTGGGTAATTACGTAGCCAACAGTCTTATCCGGGACCCCTCGAGACAGGAGGTCGATTTACTCGATGGATTCCGCATGGTTGAAGTCGAGGCGCCCCGCAAGTTTTATGGTAAGACTATCCGCGAACTGGGGATAAGCGAAAAATATGGAGTGCAGATTTTCCTGATCAGAAAGTCATCAGCAAAAGGGCAGAAAAAGGATCCAGACAAGGAAAAGATGCATTTCGTGCCCCGGGGCACCGATATAATCGACCCGGGAGACCGTCTGGTTCTGGTGGGTAAAGCTGAAAACATACAAGAGATCGTCAGCCTTTAAAGCAGTATAAAACCGTTAAAGTCCCCAATCCTGCCTGAACCTCTGGATTTGAGACAGACATGAAAATGAATGAAGAAATCAGCCGGCGCTCCTTTCTGGCCGGGATGGGAGCGTGCCTGGCAGGCTCGCTCTCAGCATCCTGCACGAGATCGGAAAGCGGCGATTTAAACAGCGGTCCGCTTAAGCCGGAGCCGGCCGGGAGTCAGAGTTCCCGGACCGGTGTGCCCAACCACTCTCCAGGCCTTTCCTCAAGTCCCATGCCTATGCGCATTCTTGGAAATACCGGCCTGGCTGTCTCTATCCTCGCTTTCGGTGGAGGCTCCAATTTCATGCTGCTGCCGGAAGGCGATTGGCAGCTTGCTCTGGAGAATGCTGTCAAAGGGGGGATCAGCCTTTTCGATACCGCGCCGTCTTACGGGGAGGACCAGGCCAGTGAGAAGCGCTTCGGGAAAATCCTGGGAGAAAAATACCGCGACAGGGTGATACTGGCTACAAAAGTGGAAAGCCGCGACCCTGTCAAAGCCCGGGCTGAGATAGAACAAAGCTTTCAGAACCTGTCCACGAATGTGATAGATATCCTCCAGATCCATGCCCTGGAGGCGAATGAAAATCTGGACGACATAATCTCGGACAATGGGGTTTGGGGCCTGATGAAACGATATAAAGAGGAGGGCAGGGTGCGCTTTATCGGGGCCTCATTGATGTACAGTCCCGAAACTGCGGAGAGTTTTGCGGAAAAGGCCAAGCCTGATGTGCTGTTGCTGGCCATGAACGCTTTCACTGGCGGAAGGACCCCTTATGCGGACTTTGAGAACGGCGCCCTGCAGAAAATCCGCGGGCAGAATGTGGGAGTGATGTCAATGAAAGCCCTGCGCGATCTGGTAGGCACAAGTGACGGCTACATGAGCGCAGAAGATCTGCTGACATACAACCTGAACCTGGATCTCTCGACAGTGATCGTAGGCCATCAAAGACTGGCCGATCTGGATGCCAATCTCGAGTTTGCCTATTCACAGAACCAGCCTACCTCTATCAGCCCGGAGGAAATCTCTTTTATCAGAAAACGGCTGCAGAAACGCAAGTCTCTGCCCTGCTGGATGCAGCCCGGTTATGTCGACGGGCAGCCGGTGGCCTGAGTCTTAATTCCGGTTTCCAGGAGTAGCGGGGTCCTGTCTTTATCTTCCGGCAAAACCTGATTGACCTCCCCGGACCGCGAGGGAGACGGTTAAGATCCGCCTAAGGGACCGGCTTTCAGAGCGCACATTACTACATGGAGCATTAAATAGTTTCCATTTGTATTATTGTTTATATGCTTCAGCCTTGGTTATATAAAAGTCAAGTATGCAGGAATGATTTACCAGGTGTCAATTTTTAAATTTTAGGCATCTGCGGCTAACTTTATGTAACTACGATTGAAATATTCCGATAGAAAAACTTTTACAATTACCGAAAAAGGTTTAAGTGCAACTGCCTGGGATGCTAGATCATCCCAAGTGAAGCCAGAGGTCATAAGAAGCCCTGAGGCCCGGGGACCCTCTTTTTGGAGCGTGTAGAAGATAAGTAATTTCCATCATCGCCATACTAGATGTACAACGCCCAGGCAGGCCTTTGCGCAGGCTTCCTGCGCGTAGGCGAGCTCGGCGAAGCGGAGTAAAAGACATAATTGCCAGGATTAACTTTTGTTTCTTTTGGTTACAAAAGAAATGGTTTTGCTTCTTTTGCCACCAAAAGAAGAATAAAATTACCTTTACGGACAGATGTAAACAATTTTATGACCTGAGTAGTAAGCTGATTTTTTTAACTTTTTACAAATTAGCAAATCCAAAACTGCTAAGATACTGTTTAAGCTTAAACCGGAAAGGAGCTGAAAGATGAAACCTATCAACTTGGGCCTGTTCGCAGTCTTAACTTTATTACTGGTCGCCAGCGCAACGCAGGCTTTCGGGCTGACCCGCAAATCGGCCAAGGTGGCTGTGATCCAGGCTGAAGGCTCACCGAGGCAGGATCCATTCAAGGGCGATTACGACCCGGCCAAGGTGCGCCCGATGATGGAAGCGCACTTCCAGAAGCTGCTGCGCCTTTTGGACCAGGCCGGCCGGATGGGGGCCGATATTGTCTGCGCACCCGAGGACATGCAGCATATCGGGGCCTATGGACTGCATGTGGATGTCAAAGACCCGGAAAACGGCGAAATCCTTTTTACTTCCCTGGCCGTGCCTGTTCCTGGACCGCTCACGGACCGTATCTCAAAAATCGCTGCAAAACACGGCATGTATATTATCGCCCCGCTCTACGAGCGCAAGGGGGACAGGGTCTACAATACCGCTGTGATTTTCGACCGGGAAGGCAGGATTATGGGCCTTCACCGCAAGACCCACCTGCCGATCCTGGAGACCTGGCTGGTGACCCCGGGCGATGTTTTCGAGGTATTCGAGACTGATTTCGCGAGAATCGCCATAGCCACTTGCTGGGAGATAGCCTTTCCGGAAGTCAGTACGATTTACGCCCTGAAAGAAGCCGACATTATTTTCAATCCCACGATGGGCCGGGAAAACAAAGCAGGCCAGAGCCTGGCCACCGGCCACCGCTACCTGACCCGCGCGGCTGACAACAGGGTTTACATCGCCCCGGTTATCCTGGGCACTGACGGCAACGGGATAATCGACTACAACGGCGAGGTGGTCGCAGAGGCAGTGGGAGTAAAAGATACGGTGATCATGGCCGAGATCGATTTTTCCCGGGAACCGATTACTAAAAGCAAATGGTGGACAACGATCAACGGGAGCGACAACGAAAAGGCTATCCATTATCTCTCCCGTCGCCCTTCCCTTTACCAGTTCCTTACCGAACCTTACCCTCCTCTGCTGGAGCGCTACAAGGGAACCAAGCTCACCACCGGAGACAGGGAAAAACAGCTCGAAGCAGTAAAAGCAGTAGATTACGGCCCTTAAAATTATGGACCCGAAACCGGAATAAGCAGGATCAGAAGTTTAAGGAAACGACTGTAATCTTAATTCAGGCTGCCGGCGTGGGTCGATCTTCTGACTTCATACGACCAGGGTGCATCCCCTCCTTTTTGGATGAAAAGTCTTGACACCATTCAGGTTCACTATAATGTTTAATCTGACTGGTTTCTTCGGGTCAAAACAAAGTACCCACAGAATTCGACATATAAGAACCGGCTTCAGTTCTCCCGATAACCTAAAGGCGGGACAGGCGGATATGTGTCGAAAATATTTTTAACAAATGGAGCTTGTTTCCGATGGAATTAAAAGAGTTATTTGACCATTCAAACGTCTCACTCGATTTAAAAGCCGGCAGCAAGGACGAGGTGTTGCTGGAATTAATCGATTTACTGAAACTGGAAACCAAAGCCAAAGAGATGCTCTTTAAGATGCTGAAAAAGCGGGAAAATCTGGGTTCAACCGGGATTGGCAAAAGTTTTGCTATTCCGCATTGCCGATCTCTGGTGGTGGATAAATTAAATGTTGGATTCGGACGGCATAAACAGGGCCTGGATTTCAATTCTATCGATGGAAAGCCGGCGCATTTTTTCTTTCTGATTGTAGCGCCTCCGATTGAAATATCAAATTACTACCTTCCTGTTCTGGGTAAGGTCGCCCAGTTCTGCAAAACACAGGACATCGGCTCAAAGCTGCAAAAACTCGAGCGTGTCGAGGAGTTTCTAGAACTTCTCAATAAAGCATGACTTAAAGACAAACCTGGTTTATCTGGCAGAATCTATCATGCAAGAAAATCAACTTCGGCTACTGATGTTCCTCCAGGATCTTCTGTGCCTTAAAAAGGAAATCCAGGATTTTCAGGTAGTTGAAAAATACGAGGAGATGGGGTTTCCTCTGGATAAAAAAGAGCAGATTGAAGAAACAATTAAGGAGGTGACTGCACAACTTGATCCGGTATTATACAGACGGTTTCTGCGGATTGCCGAAAAATACGACCGCCCCCTGGCACCGGTCAAAAACGGAGTGTGTTACGGCTGTTTTGTTTCCGCTCCCACAGGCAGTAAGCTGATCACCCAGGCCAAGGATGTAATCGAGTTCTGCAATCATTGCGGGCGGATTTTATATAAAATCAATTAGCTTGAAAGGCTGGGAAGCTCCTGAAAAATGAATTTTGCCACAAGAGCCTCCAGCGGTTGAGATGAGAGTTTATAAAAAATAACGGAGCCGCTGCTCCCACCCTGCAAAGAAATAAGCCTCTTTCCCCAAAAAGAAAGAGGCTTTTTCAGATATGGTTTTCCATCCTCTAAGATAAACCCCCTCAATCCAGTGCAAGCCTGGATTCTCCGGCCCGGGCAGAAATGGCCCGGAAAGACTTTCTTACCTCTTCGGCGCGAATTTCAGCCTGCGGGCGAATCTGCGCTGCATCTGATAAATGAATTTCATCAACCCGTCCTGCATGTTATCCGTTATATGGTAAAACTTGGCCCGCACCATATACCCTTTATCCTCTTTTCCCTTATGGCTCCAGACCACCTCGGATAGAAGCGGTTCGGTATGCTCGTCACTGAGCATCTGGAAATTGAGATAGAGAAAATCACCCTTGGCCGTCTTTTTCTGGGTTCGAAAAGCCAGGCCCCCCCCGCTGATATCATCGGTGTCTCCAGCGAAAACAGGAAGATTTTCACATTTATCAAGATTGTGATCGATTTCTACCTTGTTGAATTTATCTTTCGGTATGTGGTAAAAACTGAACCTGAAATGCACTTCCATGCGGGAGAAACTTCTCGCCTGCACGCGGTCCATTTTTGCAGGATGCTTGAGGTATAAAAGGTTTTTCTCCCGGTTTGGGCGTGCTGATAGAGTCGTACTGAGGCTGTATCCAGCATCGGATTCCCGGTAAAAATTAACATCGATTTTGGTGTTAAGATCAAGGCCAAGAAAATCGAGATCGATTTTCGAGCTGTCCAATATCAACTGGTCGCTTTTGGTTTCGATTACAGTTGAAGGATATTCTAAAACCTGGTCTTTCTTTTTCACGATAATTTTGACAGGCTGATACTTTTGAATATCACTGGTGGAGCCAATCTGGAGAGTCTTTTCGATTTTATTATATACGA
>DATKXY010000099.1:0-29762 GCA_035528795.1 archaeon
CCTGTCTCTGGAAAATCTCCCTGTAGCCCAGGCTTTCAGCCGTGTCCCAGACCAGCTTGCAGTGCTGGGGGAGTGAAGCCCATGAATGGCCCTCATAAGGGAAGCTTGCATTGCGGTCTCCCACCATGTCGAGCAGTATCCCCAGGACCGGCCGGTAGCTGCGCTGCTCTATGGCGAAGCGCCTCGAGCCGAGAAGCACATCCTGGTCCGCGTAGAAATCCCCATAGTCCTCCCCGTCGAAAAGCACGATATCCACGCCCACTTCCGGCCGGCTCAGGGAAAAGACGCGGGACATTTCAAGGAGCACCGCCACTCCGCTTCCGCCGTCATTGGCGCCCGGTATGGGAGTTCCGCGTTTACCCGGGTCCGGATCGTGCTCGGCGATCGGACGGGTATCCCAGTGGGCGCAGAGAAGGACACGCTCGCGGGCGCCGGGATTAAAAGAGGCCTGGATGTTAACCAGTAGCAGGGTATCTCCACTGGCTGTAACATGGGACCAGCGGTCGGTCGTTACAGTGTCCGCGCTCGCGGCCAGGGTTTCCAGGAGATACACCTCACAGGCGGTGTGGCTGTCGCTTCCCGGGACCCGCGGGCCGAATGCTACCTGTTTTTCAACCTGCCTTAAAGCATTCGAGCCATCAAACAGCAGATGTCCCTCCGGCCGCCCGCCGGTGGCGCAGCCTGCTGAAAACAGCAGGATAAGAGACAGCCAGGCGTAGAGAATCTTCAATCGGTTTTCTCCAGTACAGTGTCGTGCAGATACTTTTTGTCGTTGCGATTGGGATAGTCCGTATTCTGGTGCAGGCCCCGGCTTTCTTTGCGCATTTGTGCGCACTTGACAACCAGATCAGCCACAGTGGCCATGTTGCGCAGCTCCACCAGGTCTGCAGTCGGAGCGGAATCGTTATAAATCTCTTCGATCTCTTTGGCCAGGGCCTTGAGCCATTTGCGGGCTTCAGCCAGGCGCTTGTTCGAACGTACTATGCCGACATAGTCCCACATGGTCATGCGGAGCATCTCCCGGCTGTGGCTCACAAATACCCCGTCATACCGGGCGACATTCACTCTGCCGAACTGATAACTCCTGGGATCCACCTCTTCATGGGAAAGCTCCTTAAGCAGCTTGACTGATCTGGCTGCGGCGCGGTTGGAAAACACAAGGGCTTCGAGAAGGCTGTTCGAAGCCAGCCTGTTAGCGCCGTGAACTCCGGTGCAGGTCACCTCTCCTGCAGCAAGCAGGGCTTTGATGCTGGTCTGGGCGTCGATATCGGTAACCACGCCGCCGCAGACATAGTGAGCCGAGGGGACTACCGGGATCGGCTCGCTGGTGATGTCGATCCCTCTGGAGAGGCATTCGGCTGTTATATTGGGGAAGCGCTCGCGGATTCGCTCGGCCCCGATGGGAGAGAGATCGAGAAGCACATATTTGTCGCCGGAGAGCTTCATCTCGCGGTCGATCGCCCGGGCCACGACATCGCGCGGGGCCAGGCACTGCATTGTGTGGTAGCGCTCCATGAAAGTCTCTCCGTTAATTTTGCGCAGCAGGGCCCCTTCCCCCCGCACAGCCTCCGAGATGAGAAAGGCTTTCTCGCGGTCTGGATGATAGAGCGCTGTGGGATGAAACTGGATAAATTCCATGTTTGCAACTCTGGCGCCTGCACGCCAGGCCATGGACATGCCATCTCCGGTGGCTATGGAAGGATTTGTGGTATGAAGGTACACCTGTCCGCAGCCGCCGGTGGCCAGAAAAGTGATCTTGGAGAGGAAAGCCTTGACAATACCGGTGTCCCGCTCGAGGGCAAATGCCCCGATACAGCGTTTAATACGGGATTCGGCGGTCCTGGTGATCAGGTCCATACCGACGTGGTTTTCAAAAATCGTAACGTTATGTCTAGCTCTAAGCTCGGCCAAAAGAGCGCGCTCGACCTCTCTGCCGGTCAAATCATCGGCCCGCACAATCCTGCGGCGCGAGTGCCCGCCTTCCCTGCCCAGTGAAAGCCTGTCAGGGTCCCCTTTTTCACGGGTGAACCTTACCCCCCAATCCAGCAACTCTTTCACCCGCTGCGGTCCCTCGGTGACCAGCACCTCCACTGCCCGGCGGTCGCAGATACCGACTCCGCATTCGAGTGTGTCTTGAATATGCAGCTCGAAACTGTCATCCTCACCCATCACAGAGGCGATACCGCCCTGGGCGTAGTTGGTGTTGCTTTCGTAGTTCTCTTTCTTGGTGATAACGAACACCTTGCCGTGAGAACTCGCTTTCAAAGCGAAAGAAAGACCGGCAATCCCGCTGCCGATAACCAGAAAATCGGTTTGAAACACATTGGTCGGACCTGGATTGTCTCTGCCTGAAGATTTTCTCCCCTTTGTACCAGGGCTGCTTGACGCCATAGTTAAGAAGTCCTTTCGTAGAATGCGATAGTTGGCTGGAGAACCGCCATGGCATCCGGGCATATCCGGAACTGCCAGGTAAAACCCGCTCCTCTTCTTACAGAACCCGTTCTGTTTTCAATTTAATTAAAACCGGACTTGAAAATAAATTTTTTTAGATATTACCGCAACCATAAGTAAATGTTCCCTTTCCAGAGGCCAGAAAAATATCTCTCTAGAGCCCACCGGGCAGTTCATCAAGCAGCCTGTCGAGCGCGCCCGGGGCTGCCTCCTGGAGCTCGAGGCCGAGCACCAGGCAGTCACTGCCGATAAGCTCCGGGTCGAGCTTTACCGCATCCTTCTCAGTGGTGACAAGGAGCGCGCCCGCTTTTCCCGCCCGCTGGCGGAGGGTTAGCTGAAGGCGCCGGCTGTAGGCGCAGTGGTCGGAAAAAGCCGTCAGCTCGAGCCATTGGGGAACAAAGCCTGCTAAAGCGTCGCGGAAACTTTCAGGATGCGCAATACCGCAAAAGGCCAGCACTTTTTTCCCTTTAAGCGCTGTTTCGGGATTGAGAAATTTTTTCTCGCTATTTTTACTTTTCCCGTGCATGGCACCCGCAAGCCAAAGGCCAAGAGGCACCAGCAGGCGGGCCTTCCTGTAGAACCGAATAATCTCTTTGTCTTTAGCCCATGGAATGCGGGGAGTTTCAGCCTCCGGGCCGGTTGTGTCCTGGGTCCCGATGTAAACGACCGCCCGAGCCCGTCCGGCTGCTGCATAGGGTTCTCTCAGATAGCCCGCGGGCAGGACATGGCCGGTCATCCTGAGCAGGGGTCCGGTTACCAGAAGGAGGTCCATATCCCGGCTTAACCTTCTGTGCCCAAACCCGTCATCCATGACCAGCACCTGAGCCCCGAGCTTTCCGGCCGCAGCCCGGGCGCCTGAGACCCGGTCCGGGCAGACCGTGATACCCACCTCAGGCAGCCGCCGGGCCAGAAGTGCGGCTTCATCCCCGGCGAGCCGGGCGAGTTTTATAAGATCTTCTGTTGGCGTTGCTCCGGGCTTTATCAATAGCGGCTCTTTCGTGCCTCCGGATAAAAGACCGCGGTAGCCGCGGGTGAGTACCGCCACCCTGATTCCCCTGGCAGCCAGCCTTTCTGCAATGAGTATTGTCAGGGGAGTCTTGCCGGTTCCGCCGGCTGCAAGGCTTCCCACACAGACTGTCGGCAGTTGGGGAGCTACCGTTTTTAGAATCCCGCGCTGGTAAAGCCTGTCCCTGACAAGCCATAAGATGCGGTAGAACCACTCAAGCGGCACGAGCAGCGCCAGAAGCGGCAGGTGGCGTGCGCGGTCGCGCTCCCGGGTAAGGAAGCCCTCGACAAGGCTCACCATCCGGAGCAGTCCGGGGCGCCTGACCGGCCGGGCCAGGTTGTCTGCCAGCGTGGCAAGACAGTTCAATGCCTGTTCCATCTCGGCGCACCAGCGGCTCACCTCTTTTTCTTCGAGAGTGGCCGGAATTTGAAGAGGCTCGCCGTAGTCCACCACCATCCGGCAGAAAGGACGGGGAATCTGGAAGCGGTCCCAGCTTGGGAGCCGAAAACACGCGCTGTAGCCTACGGTCATCGGCACCACCGGACAGCGGGCGCGCGATGCGGCGTAAACAGCCCCGGGTTTGACTTTACCTGCCGGTCCCCGCGGACCGTCAACCGTGAGACCCAGGTCGTGACCTGCGAGTACATCGCTCAGCATGGACTTAAGCGCTGCAGCAGCCCCCCGGGTTGCGCTCCCCCGCGCGGTCAGGAAACCGAGCCTCTCCACTATCCGCGCAATAATTTCACCGTCCCGGTGGCGGCTGATCATCACGCAGATATCCTGGTTCCGGTTATTGTAACAGTGGCCGAGGAGCCTGCCGTGCCAGATTGCATATACCACAGGACCGGGCCCGAGTTTTCTCGCCCGCGAGACATTTTCCAATCCCTTCTCCCGGGTGCGTACGGTGAGATAGACAAGACGGACAAGCAGGCTGCCCAACAGACCCACACAGTACCACTTGAAGCGGGAGAGAAGATTTTGGCTTTGCTCACCGCTCAAGCGCCCCTCCTTTGTTCGCACATCTCTACCACAATCTCGGCCACCCTTCGGCTGGCGCTTTTTTCCGTGGCCAGGGCTTTCCGCACGCTGGCGCACTGGGCAAGAATCCGGCGCCTCAAGGGAGAGGAGTCCTCGACCAGCTCGAGCGCCAGACGGCTGAGATTCTCAGGCGTCACCTCATCCTGGATCAGCTCGGGTATCGCCGGATCCTGCACCAGCAGATTCGGCATGCCGATATGCCCGACCCGGACCAGGAGTCTGGCAAGAAAGTAGCTCAATGGACTTGTCCGGTAAGCGATGATCATGGGAGTTCCAAGGAGTGCCGCTTCCATTGTGGTGGTTCCGCTTTTGGCAACGAGGAGCCTGCTGTGGGCGATCAGGCTTGCGGAGTCATCCTCTATCTTACAGATCTCGAGTCCGGCAAGAGAGCGGCATTCTTTTTCACTCAAAGCGCCTTTAGTATGCGGCAGAAGCCCCAGGGCGAACTGAAGGTCCCGGCGTGCCTGGGCCATTCTTGCTGCGGCATTGAGAAAAATCTCCAGGTGGCGGGCCAGCTCCTGGGCTCTTGATCCCGGCATTAATCCCACAATGTGCTTCCCTGGGTCGAGCCTGTAATTGCGGCAGAATTCTTCCCTTGAAAGCTGCGGCGATAGGTTTTCAGTCAGCGGGTGGCCGACAAACTCGACCTCAAGCTTCTCCCCCTTGTATAAATTGACCTCGAAAGGAAAGACCACTGCCATCCGGTCGGCCAGGCGGGCGATAGTCCTCTTGCGCCCCTTTCGCCAGGCCCAGATCTGGGGGCTGATATAGTAGAGAACCGGGATTCCCAGCTTTCCGGCAACCTTGGCCAGGCGCATGTTGAAACCCGGGAAATCGACCAGCACCAGAAGGTCAGGTCTCCGGCGCTCGAAGTCGGCTCTTATCTCAGCCAGCAGGCGATAAAAAAATCCCAGATGCTCGATTACCTCGACCACGCCCATGACCGCGAGCTTGTCCACGGTGCATAGAAGCTCGGCTTGCGCCCCGGCCATCGCCGGTCCGCCAATGCCGCGGACATTCAGTTCGCCGACCAGCTTTCGAAGCTCTCCGATAAGCTTTGCGGCATGTTTCTCCCCGCTCGGATCGCCAGCCGAGATGAAGATATTCAAAGCTTTCATCTGGAGTTGGGTTACTTGGGTAAAATTTGCTCAAGCCTGCCGAGCCAGTACATGATAATAAGCACCAGTATCAGAAGGAGAATCAGCCACCAGACAGGTCTTCCAGCCGTGTAGCCCAGAAACTTTTTTCTCGCTTTCCAGTGGGAGATGAGGCTCATGGCTTTAACTCCTTTTCCGGCCCGCTCGGTCCTTTGAGGCCGGCATTCTGCAGGGACTCATCAATGGATTTCATGATCCGGCCGGCTACAAAGAGCGCCTGGAGCCCGTCCGTGCCCGAGACCACCGGCTGTTTTCCCCCTTTTATACACCTGATAAAATCATCGAGCTCGAGCATCAATGGTTCACGACTTTTATCCGGCTTGAGCTTTTCGCGGAGCACCAGATCAAGCATTTCCGGGATCTTATTTTGAAATGAGGCTTGATGCAGGGGAATCTCGACCTGCGGCCGCTTGCGGTAGCATACTGCGGAGTGCTGCAGCATATCCACTGAAATGTAGCTATCAGGAGAAAAGAAGCGCATCTTTCGCACCTTTTTCATACTTACCCGGCTGGCCGCGACATTGGCCACTGCTCCGCCCTCGAAAGTCAGACGGGCATTGGCGACATCCACACTGGGCGTGAATACCGGGATCCCCAAAGCGGAAACCTTATCGACCTGGCGGCGCATGATGCTCAGGATTATATCGATATCGTGGATCATCAGGTCGAGCACCACCGGAACTTCCGTGCCGCGCGGGTTGAAGGGCGCCAGACGCTCGCTTTCCACAAAAAACGCGTTGCTGATATGTTTCGAGGCGGCAATCAGGGCCGGATTGAACCTTTCCACGTGCCCGACCTGGAGCACAAGCCCCTTGGCTCCGGCCAGCTCTACCAGCTCAGCCGCCTGCTCCGGCTTTTCAGTAATCGGCTTCTCCACCAATAGGTGCAGCCCCCGGCTCAAGAGGTATCTGCCGATTTCATAGTGCAGGTCTGTGGGCACAGCGAGGCTTACGGCCTCGGCACTCCCGGCAACTTCCTCAAGGCTGGAGAAGACGGGTACCTTGTATTTCCGGGCCGTCTCCATAGAACGCTGCCTGTCAATGTCATAGACTCCCGCAAGCTCTGCCTGCGGCAGCTCATTATAGATCCGGGCATGCTGGCTGCCCAGATGGCCAACCCCCACAACCGCTGTTCTGATCGGCGGCATAAGCCGGAACCTGCTGAAAATTGCATTTTTTTGAAACATAAAAAGGAAAAAACATTATAAATATATAATAATAACGGGGTTTTAGCAAAATGTTTCACCCTGACAGTCTGCCAATCCGAATCAAACATCTCAGGCATTGGCGAGGTTGCTAACTCCCTACAAAACTTGACAATACGAGCCACAAGAGAGTATATTAGCATAAGTTGGAACCGGTTGATTTTAATGAGTCAGCAAGAGGAGAACATTTGAAACCCGGGATGGTAAATATTTTGAGATCATTTCTTGCCGCTGCTTTTGTAATTTTAGCCGTCTCAGGCTCTTTGCGTTCAGAGAAGACCTCTTTTAACAGCGAGGCGGTGCAGGAGATGATCGCCGGCTACCAGGACCTGATGAATAACGACCAGGAGCAGGCGGCCAAGCATCTGGAGCAGGCGCTGAGATTGGATGAAAAAAGCTCCTTTTTGAAAACCTTGTATTCCGGGGTGCTCTATGACCTCCACCGTTACAAGGAGGTGATTAAGCTTCTGGAGCCGCTCGGCGAGTCGGGTGATTCGGTGGATACGCAGGTTATTAAATTGCTGGCATTGAGCTATCAGGCCACCGGCCAGATCGACAAGTCGGTCAGATATTATAAGCAGGTGATCAAACGGGAACCGGAGGACGAATGGCTGCGCCGCCAGCTGCTCGAGCTTCTCAAAAACCAGGGGCGTTACCAGGAGATTATTCCGATCTACAAGCCCCTGCTGGACCCTTCAAGCGAGAGCTACGCTTTTGATATGTTCCAGATGGGGGCACTGTACATGAGTATCGGGGGGAGGGAGCCGGCGCGCGAATATCTGGAGAAAGCGATTGCCGCGGACAGTTCCCTTGCCGATGCTTACCGTCTGCTGGGCAGCATCGAGGAGATGGAGGGCAAATGGAACGCGGCTCTGGAAAATTATCTGACCTTTCTCGATCTGCAGCCTGAAAACAGCGAGCAGGTGTTCAGCCGGGTTTTGGCTGTTGCAGTGAAGCTGCTCTACCCGGAGGGCCGCTGGAGTTCTGCAAAGCAAGGTGCGGCTGAGAAAGATTCAAGCGCCTGGCCCACCTTTCTCGAAAAGCTGGAGAGTAAAAAGGCTCAAGGCGATAGTTTGAGTCCGACATTGCTGCGAGTGATGGCCCTGGGTTATGAGGCTGTGGGCCTTAATGAAAAGGCTGCTCAAACCTACCGGGAGGTCGTCCTCAAGGACCCCACAGACGAGATTGCGCGCCGCAGCCTCCTGAGACTGATGTTTGCGCAGGGCCAATACCTGGAGATGATTCCGATCTACAAGGAAATTCTTAACCCCAAGCAGAGTACCTACGCCCGGGACCTCTTGCAGCTCGGCGCCTTGTATTTGAAATTGGACGAACGGGAGACTGCCAAAGAGTATCTGCAAAAAGCGATTGCTGCCGATAATTCCCTGGGCGAGGCTTACCAGCTATTGGGGCATCTCTGTGAAATCGAGGAACGGTGGCAGGAATCGCTCGACTATTACATGAAATTCCTCGAATTGAATCCCTCGGCACTCAAGCAGATTTTAGACCGGCTGGTCTCAGTCGCAGTCCAGGCCCAGGACCAGGAAAAACCGATTGCCCTGCTGCAAGAGGTTATCGCCGAGGGTGACACCAGCTCCTGGGCGGCAGAGCAACTAGGCAGGCTTTACTATCACAGCAAAAATTACAAGAGCGCGTTTGAAGTACTCGAACCCCTGCGGAAAACCGAAACCTTGAGCGATAACGGATATTATATTCTGGGGTTTCTGTACTCGCGAGTCGATAGTTTTCCCAAAGCGGTCGAGGCTTTAAACAGAGTAAAAAGCTCCCGGCCCGATTTTATCCCGATTTATCTCACTCTTGGACGTCTCTATTTCACCATGGGTGAACAGGATAAAGCAGCCGGGGTGCTGGAGGAGGGACTGGCAAAGGCTCCCCCTGAAGACCGCGAAAACAGGAAAGAGCTGCTGTTCTCGCTGGCCAATGTATGCTACGAGAGGGGGGATGAACAAAATACTGAGTCCTATTTGAAAAAGGTCCTCGAGATTGATCCCGATTATGCGCCGGCTCTCAACTACCTGGGTTATTTTTACGCCGAGCACGGTAACAACCTTCAGGAGGCGCAGAGGATGATTAACCGGGCCCTGGAGCAGGAGCCTGAAAACGGGCACTACATTGACAGTTTGGGCTGGGTCCTGTTCAAGATGGGAGACCTCCAGGCGGCCCTCCGCTATATCAAGGATTCGCTCGCCAAACTCGGCGACCATGCCGAGGTTTACGAACATCTGGGAGATATCTATTGCGCCATGAACGAGCGCGAGCTGGCCCTCAAGGCATGGAACAAAAGCCTGGAGATAGACAGCGGGAATACGAATCTAAAGAAAAAGCTGCAGGAATTTTTAACAGAAAACAAAAAACAGGAACTTAAATGACCGTGGGAAAACCAAAGCACAAATTAGCATATAAAGTGAGCGCTGTTGCTTTTGGAATAGCGGTGCTCTTTTTCGCGGGCTGTTCGGTGAGCATGCGCATGACTCTCCCCGGCGATGCCGTGGACCCGGAGGGCGTGATCGGCCGGCTCGATCATCTGAGCGACCTGCTCCAGACAAACAAGCAGATCTTCCGGGTGAGACTGCTGGAGAAGGGACGCACGTTCAGCGGTGACGGGGCGCTTTTTTACCGGGCGCCGGATACCCTTCAGCTCTCGATTTACGGACCGCCTTTTACCACCCTTTGGATGCAGATGCTCAAACAAGGCGACTCACTAATCATGGTGCTACCCAAGGAAAACCGAGTCGTTCGCGCATCCAGCGGCGATCCCGGTCCGGTGACCCGGCTCGCTGGCAGCGAGGGGCTTACCGATGCCGAGTTTCTGGGCGGAGTCACTGGTATATTCAATATCGACAGTTTCCGCCGGCCCGGGATGAGGGCCTATGCTGCGGTAAAGGGTGAGATCGAGAGCCTGCGCCTGGCGGATGATCTAATGGTCTATGAATTTGCCTACAATCACGAGCTTGAGGCGGTGGTGCATTTTGTCCATTACTATAAAGGCCAGAAACAGCGAGAAATATTGCGCAGTGATTTTAAAGAAATCGGGGGTCTCAAGCGAGCCACCAAAACTGTGTACCGCGATTATTTCGAGGACCGTGAGATAATTGTGCTGGTGGGAAAAGAGGAAGTGAACCTGAAACTGGCAAAAAACGCATTCCAAATCTTGCTGCCTGATAGTTAATGAATTATTTTTATATTTTTATACAATATTTTATATTTGCTGATAATTTTTTTTCTCTGCCAGGGACAGCGAAGATTTTCATGGGCGGATTCGCGAGAGGCTTATATATTCTGTTCTTGCTTGCTCAAGCTTTTATTCTTGGCTCCGGCTGCAGCCATTACAGCACTTCCGGAAGACTGCCGCTCCATATAAAAACTGTCTACATACCCACCTTTGAGAATGAGACGGCGGAGTTTTTTCTGCCGCAAATGATTACTGATCAGATCACCGTGCGCTTTCTAAGCGAGGCCAACCTCCGTTTAGGGGATGCCGAGAATGCCGATGCTGCGTTGATCGGCAAGGTGCGCCGCTACTACGAGGAAGCCGAAACATACGGGCAGGAGCGTGAGATCGAGGTTACCGGCAGAAGGGTGACCATAGTGCTCGAGGTTGAATTCAACGACCGGGTGGACAACAAAACACTCTGGCAGAACCGGAATTTCTCGCGCTGGGTAGTCTATGAGCCGGATAAGGAGAGCGAACAGGAGGCGGCCCGGCGGGTGGTAGGTCTGTTGGCCGATGATCTGATCTCGAGTGTTCTTCAGCAATGGTAGACAGGTTGTCGGTGTTTAAACGTCATTGCCTGTAAGAAGATAGTACGAGTAAGTTGAGGTTTTTATGCTCAACACACAAGTTCTGGTCCTGAACAGCAGTTTTCAGCCTTTGCATGTGTGCCAGGCTCGAAGGGCTCTCGTGCTGGTGATGCACGGCAAAGCGGAAGTAGTCGAGTATTATGAACAACTCTTTATCCGCACCGTGACCCGGGCCTTTCAGCTTCCCTGCGTGGTCCGTCTGCGCATGTTTATCCAACCCACCCGCCGGGGAGTCGCGCTCAACCGGCGCAATATATTGCGGCGCGACGGCTATCGCTGCCAGTACTGCGGCACCAGGGGCGAGCCGCTCACCACAGACCATATCATCCCCCGCTCCATGGGCGGCAGCGAAACCTGGGAAAACCTGGTTACCGCCTGTATCAGGTGCAATAATAAAAAAGGGAACAGGTCTCCCGACAGAGCGGGCATGACTCTGCTTGCCATGCCCAGGCGGCCCAGCTTCTACTCGTTTATCAAGTTCTACCATCCGGATTCCCACGACAAATGGCGGCCCTACCTGTTCATGGATTGACAGACCTGGATTTCCTCCAGCGATCAGAAAGTGCCCCTACCCTGATCACAGTGTATCGATCCCACCTGAAAGAATTCTAAATCGGTCGATTAAATTCAACTCTTTCGAAAAAATCTATCTTTTCCCATCAATATCTTCGAGCCTGGTATCCGGCGCGCGGTACTGGTTGCATGCGCCGGACAGGATCATGTATGTAAACAGTCTGCGGAATGCGCGGAATCTTAATAAACAGGGAAAAGAAACGAACAGAAAGGGATATGGATTGACAATTTTGGAATGCCCTATTATATTAAAATAAGTAATATGAGAATGATAATAGTTTCTATTATCTATTATTATACTTTAAAATAGTAAGGAGGCTTGAAATAAAAATCTTCTGCTAAGAATAACAGTTATCTTAAAAGTTTAGTGCTCAAAAAAATATCATGTTTTAATAATACCGGGATTTACGTTCCTCCCGGATCCTTCTAGCTATTCTCTCTTTTTAAAATGACTCTCTTTAGCGAAAAAACCGTTTGGCGCTTTCTCAAGATCCATGTGGGCCTGTTTGTTATCAGCCAAATGTTTTTCCTGCCCTATCTGTATTATTCACAGGCACATTTGCATTTCATCAACGGGACAACGGTTGTTCATTGGCATCCGGTTAATGAGCATAAAGAAAATACCTCTAAAGACAAGGCCCCGGTTTCCGGGCATACCCATTCATGGAAGGAAATTCTTCAGTTCTCGGCATCTCAAAACGTTAAGGGTATTCCGAATGTTGAGATCCAAGTCAGTCTTCTTTATTTCCCGAAAGATTTTGTCAGCCCGCTTGAAGAAATAGTTATAAACCAGATTTTTTTTGGTGAACCCACCCAGCGTTCTCCTCCTGTATCATTTCCTTTCTGAAAATACCACTCTTTGCTTGACTTTATCGATTTATCCGGCAGAGAAGCATCTGTATCTGTTGCTGCTTTGATTCATTTTATATGAGCTCTGCATGGAAGAGCTAGAGGGCTTTTCCTAATCAGCTCAATTTCATATTCTCAATAATTTGCCTGTTGATTTGTAATAAAACAGACATTTGCAAATAGACCAGGAAGGATATATTCCCATGTTTAGAATGGTTTGCGTGTTAATAATGGCGATTTTTCCCTCCATTCTACCTGCCCAGGAAACTGGAGAAGTTCACGGCAGTGTTGTATCGGAAGCTGGGGAAAAGCTTCAGGGTGCCCAGGTTAAGGTAAAGGGTTTTAAGGTTGGGGCTGTGGTTCAAGATACCGGCCATTATCACATTCACAATATCCCTGCCGGTGAGCAAGAGATTACGGTCTCCCATACAGGATATAAAAGTGCTTCAAGAAAAGTAGATGTCCTCGCGGGCAAGGTAGTGGAATTGAATATTGTGCTCAAGCAAACGATCTTCGAGATGGATCAGATCACAATAACCGGGACCAGGACGGAGAGGCTGCTCAGTGAAGTTCCGGTTCGCACTGAGATTATCACCAGTGAGGAGATTGAGTCAAAAGGAGCAGTGAACTTTTATGAAGCTCTAGAAGGCATGCCAGGAATCAGGGTTGAACAACAGTGCTCCTACTGCAATTTCAGTGTCGTAAGGATGCAGGGATTGGAGTCTGGTCATGTCGAGGTTTTGATCGACGGCCAGCCGACTTTCTCAGGACTGGCCGGAGTTTATGGACTGCAACAGATTCCCGCAGCTAATATCCAGAGGATAGAAGTAGTAAAAGGCGCCGGTTCGGCCCTTTACGGCTCAAGCGCCATAGCCGGGGTAATTAATATTATCACCAAAGAACCGGCCATAAAGCCCGCTTTTGAATCAACCATACAGATGGGCGAAAATGGCACGAACAGCTATACTGCGAATGCCTCCACCAGAGTAGAAAATATGGATCTGATTATCACTGTGCAAAAAACCTCTGGCGATATAATCGATGTAAACAAAGACTTTATTAGTGACAGAGTATGGACTGACAATGTGGCCCTTAGTCTAAAAACTACCGCAAGAGACATTTTGGGAGGCGATGAATTCCTTTTTAATGCAAGCACCCTGGATGAAAGCCGGAAAGGAGGCTTGCTGGAAATGCCTGATCCGGAAGATCCCACACAGGTGATAAAAGATGTCTGGAAAAACCCTTTTGGAAAGTCCTCCGAGGCCATCGATACCTGGCGCTACGAGGTAATGCTCGGATATAAGAAAGGTTTTTCTTGGGGTGATAAATTAGGGTTATCTTTCACATACACCAGGCATAATCGTGAGGCTACCAATGATGCTTTTCTGGGTGACTACATGGCTACTCATAATGCTTACCCACCATCATATCTGCTCAGGCCATACATCGCCGATGAGCACATTTATGTCACAGACATCAGTTATTCCCATCCTTTTGTCAGGCATCTTTTTTTATCAGGATTGCAATACCGACGGGATGAGATGGACGAAACGGGTATGTACTGTATCATAGAAACAATTCAGGGGCTTGGATTTAGTACAGGTGATACATATATGTCCATAAGTGAGAAGCACGCGGATGATCTCGGTATCTATCTACAGGATGAGTACTCCATAAGAGATGATCTGCAACTGGTAGCCGGAGTAAGATATGATACCCATCACTCAGGGGATAGCTTCGCCGGCAGCGGTAAAGTCGCGGATCTGGATATCCCGAAGATAACCTATGATGAAAGTGCTTTCAGCCCCAGGCTTGCAGTAAAATACACTCCAACTTCCAACCTCTCTTTTCGAAGCAGTCTTGGAACAGGCTTCAGGGTCCCTTACCTGTTCAGCGAGGAATTGCATCTCTGCAGTGGCTCTCCAAGAGTTTATAAGCCTGGGGGTCTAAAGCCGGAAAGATCAGTAAGTTTTAATGTCAGCACAGATTTCAGCTCGGATAGATTCTCAGCAAGTGTCAACGTTTTCCGCACCAACCTCGCGGAAAAGATAGGCTTTGCCAACGCTCCCGGCGACCTTAAAAGAAGAGGTTATGATTACATCTGGGAGAATGTTGGCGATGCTTACACTCAAGGGATAGAGCTTGGATTCAAGTTCCTCCTGCTAAAAAATCTACTCAGTGATCTCAACTTTACTTATACCGATGCTCGGTATAAGGAAAGACGGGAGGACTGGTTGATTGGTCGTGCTGATTATCTTTTTGCATGGAAGAACGAATATGGGGAGCAAGAGGGAAATGAGCGATTCAACCAATGGTGGCCTAAATATAAGAAATCTGCTGATAACAGCAGATACATCCCTCGTGTGCCCAGAATCACTGGGAGTGTTCAGCTCCAGTACAACCCGGGCGCCTGGGATCTGGTACTGGACTGTTCTTATACAGGTAGTATGTATATTGATTATTTCTATGATGAAGCGGTTCCCTCAGAAATTAAACATACCGCCCCTTTCGTGGTAATTAATACCAGAATATCCAGAAAATTACCCAAGGGTGTCTCTATTTATATAGGAGCAAAGAATCTATTCGATTACGTGCAGGAAGATAAGCGGCCTGACGATGCCGCTTTCATGTGGGCGCCTTATACCGGCCGTCTAGCTTACGGTGGAATAAAACTGTCATGGGATTAATCCTAATTATCTGGCCTTGGCGGCTTTATTAATGAAGGTCTCCAAAAAATTCTTTTATTCTAAAGAATGTTTAATAGCATATTAGGCGCATTAAGGGCCTATTAGCTGTCTAGGCATTAGGGAACAGGTTCAATGGTCTGGGATAAACACCAAGTATGCGCCTCCTGTACCATGCGGTGCGGGGATTTTGCCGGGCTGTTCCTTTGACTTAACAGTCGATGAAAACGAGACATGGATGTGGAAAGCCATACTTGTTTTGTTTCACTCTGTTCGAGTGATCGAATTAGCGGTATTTGAAAAGGCGATCTTGCGCCAAGACACCGCCGCGGCCAGTACGATTCCCAGGATGCAGACCACGGTGGGGCCGCTCTGAAGGTCCAGTTTCCAGGAAAGCACCAGGCCCAGCATACTGACCGCTGCGCCAATGATCCAGGCAATAGCCATCCGCGCGGCCCAGCTCCGCGCCATCAGGGCCGAGATCGTGGCCGGGATAATCAGAAAGGCAAAGACCAGCAGAATCCCGCCGATACTGACCGCTGGAATCATGGACAATCCAAAGCTCAGGTAGAACAGAAAATCCCAGCCGCGGACCCGCATTCCGCTCTTTCTGGCCTCCTCGTAATCGCGGGAGAGAAACGAAAACTTGTTCCGGAAAAGGATATGGAGAAGTCCCACGAGCGCAAAGATAACAGAGCTTATTCCCACGGCCTTCCAGCTGACCCAGAGGATCGAGCCGGAGAGCATCTCGCGTATGTGCTCGTGGCCTCCGGCGGCTTTATCTATCAGGATAACCGCGGCCATGGTGGCTGCCGCATAGGTTACGCCGATAACGGCCTCCAGGGGAACTGTCCGGCAACCGTACCTGGTGAAGGCGAAAGTCGCCGCAGCCACTGAAATCGCCCCGACCGAGAACAGAGTGGCGCTGGCGCTGTGGGGATCAAGCCGCAGCAGGAAAGCGGTAGTAGTGCCGAGCGTGGCAATCTGAGCCATGGCGATATCGATAAATATTATCTCACGTCTCAGAACATGCATTCCGAAATACCCGCAAATCCCTAAGAGCAGAATACAGGCCGTGAAAGGCGCAGCCATAAACAAAATCATCTCAGTCATTTCAGCCTTCCCGAACAAAAAGGGTGTTATAATCTGTTATATTCGCCGCTGTCCTCTGCGTGAACCGACCGTGAAAGCAAGATTTTAACCAGGGCCGCAACGACCAGGGCGAGCCCCAACAGGCAAACAATGAACGGTGCATTGGGAAGGTTCCAGCGGTAAGAGGCCATGGTTCCCAAGACGCTGGCCGACCCCCCGATAACCCAGGCAGCGACCAGGCGGCCCTTCCATCCTGGATAAAACATTACCGCCATTGAAGCCGGAACCACCAGGAGAGAGAAAACCAGAAACACTCCCACTATTTTGACCGCTTCAATAACTACAAGACCCAGGGTGAAATAAAAAAGAAAATCCCATTTTCTGGCCCCCGGAGCGGTATGCTGTGTCTTGTCCCTGGCTAAGGCGATAAGCCTGTCCCGATACACATAATGGAAAATCCCGATCACAGCGCAGACCAGCCCCAGTAAAGCGATCTTGCCCCAGTTCACCCAGAGCAGCGATCCGGTAAGGGTTTCTTTGATATAACCCGCGCCTTCCGGCACCAGCTCGGCAATAAACAGGGAAAAAGCCAGCGACAGCCCGTAGACTATTCCGATGATCGCCTCCTGGGGCACCTCCCGGGCCTCAAGCCTGATAAAAGTAAAAACCGCCGCCGCCAGGCCAACGAAAAGGACCGAGAACAGATATGAAAAAACGCTCTCCTGGCCGATCCCCACGAGCATTCCCACGAGTGTACCCAGCGCGGCTATCTGGGCCATTGAGATATCGACAAATATCACCCCGCGGGCCAGCACGTGCAGCCCGAAATAACTGAAAATGCCCACCAGTATGATACAGGCCGAAACCGGCAGCAATAAAAAATACAGGGTCTCAAGCATCGCCTGTCCTCCCTTTACTCCGCGGTTGAAAGAAGTGCGCTTTTTATCTGAGCTATCCAGTAGTCCACAAGGGCGAAATTATTCGGGACATACTCGTTCCCTCCGCAGGACAAGGGCAGGAACAGTGCCTTGATCCCGGTCCTGTCTTCGATCATTTTCGGCGTATTGTGCTCAAAATAATTAGCCACTAGCAGGAGCTTGATATTCTGTTCCTTGATCAGATCGATTATCTCGTGGACATGCTTGGCAGAAGGCGGAATACCGGGTTTGTGCTCGATATATTCGACAATCTCCATGCCAAAAGTGCTGGTAAAATAAATCCAGTTCTTGTGATAAGCGATCACCCGCACACCGCGCAGCGGCTCCGCTTCTTTAAGCCATCCGCCGAGCCTGGTCTTGAGGGTTTCACCCCTGTATTTCTGGTCCAGAAAGGCAAACAGGGTGCCTGACTGCAGCATCTTGCAGAGCCGGTCGCCCCCCAATATACCCACCAGTTCATCTCCGAAAAGGGCGCGGTCGACCCCGTTGCAGAAAGTGTTGTAATTCGCCCGGTAAAAATCCTCGCCCTCGGGATCGTTCTTGATCAGACCGATCGTGATATTCTCGGCGATCGATTTCCAATTGATCGGACCGGTATGGATATGCGGGTTGCCGTAAAGGTGGATGTCGCCTTCAGTGCGGGTCATGGCGGTAGTGGGTATTTCAAGGAGATTGATTCCTTCATAAACAGTGACAAATCCCTTGGCCCCGTCCATGATCTTATTGTTGCGCGCCTTATCCATCAGCGTAGGGGCCCACATCTCGAGATCCAGACCGGTCGAGACCCAGATATCAGCATCCTTGAGTTTCAGGGCCAGGCTCGGTTTAGGCGGCACGAAATGCGGGTCCTGATCCCCGTGGGAAAGATAGTCCACAGTTATCCGGTCGCCTCCTATTTGCTCGGCGATCCTGGCATAGTCTGAGAAAGAGGTCACCACCTTCAATTTCTTCCCCTCAAGCCCCCATCCCAGGCTATGGAATACCAACAGGCTCATTGCGGAAACAATCAGCATAGATCTGTATCTGAGAGTAAGCATGGTTCACCTCCTGTGATTAATAAGCTTCGTGTTTGTGGGGGCCCATGGCCCAGCAGCACTGGATTATAAAGGCATGGTCGTTTTCCATGTAATCCCGGCGGGTGTAACTATATTGGAGCCGCATCATCACCCACTCGCTCTGCCAGTAATCCAGGTGCGGGGAGAAAGACCACTCGCTGCAGTTTTTGACCCACGGCAGCTCAGAGTAGTCCACCCGCTCTCCGATCCAGAACTTCGCGCCCATTTTACCGCGCAGCGAGGAGAAGAAACCGAATGAATTTACCTCTCCCCCCGCCTGTTTGCGCCGGCTCAGGAAAAACTCGTTCCGGAACTCCACTGTCCGGTACATGAGCCTGTCCAGAGGCGCCCACTTGAGAGTCAGGTCCAGACAGCCGAGAATGGTGCGGTAGTCGCCCTGGATGTCGTTTTTCCCTGTGGCGCCTGAAAGCCCTATTTCGAGGTAGGTGTCACGGCTCAGATCGTAATAGTTTTTCAAATGGACAACATAAATCAGGTTTTTCCAATCACCGTTGGCAAAGCTTATATTGTAGCCGCCGTTAAACACCTCGAAATTAAATTCGTTTACATGGGCGAAAAGGCTGGGGAGCAGGAAATTACCGGATATGCCCATCCCGCCGAATTCAGTTGTCGAGAACAGGTTCACCAGGGGACGGGGCCTGTCAAACTGGGGCAGCGCATGGGTATGCCAGCGGTTAAGCTCCCCGAACTGGGCAAAGAACTTGCCGATCTTCAGATTCACATTGCCGAACAGGTTCAGCCACTCCATGTAGGCCTCATCCATTTTAAACTTGCCCTGGTGGTCCACCCCGAAAAAAAACTTGCCTCTGGTGAAAGGATCAAGCGGAGCCTCAAAATTGAGATCCACCCCACGTATTATAAACCTGTCCGAGCCATCGGTGAAATCCCCCGGCTCGGTGATAACGGGGTTGTTCGAGCTGCTCGCCGAGACCAGCATATCGCCGGTCAGGCTGATATTCGGGTTCAGGGCCTGGAGCTGGCGGGTGCCGCTATGGAACTTCCTGCTGATCGGGATCTCTTTCTCTTTTTCTTTCTGAACGTAGCGGTCAGCTTCCTTAAGAAGTTCTTCCAGCTCCCGGATCTCCTCTTTCTGCTCCAGAGAGTCGAGGCGCCCGCCAAGCTCTTTGTTTATACTGTCCAGGCGGGCCTTGAGGCTGTCGAGTTCTGTCATTACCCGGTCGATTGCCGCCTCTGTCCCAATCCGGGGGTCCCTTCCCGGTCCCTGTTGCGCAAAAGCTGTTATAAAAAAGGTCAACAGGAGAATTAATGCCACGCTTCCTGATCGCTGCAGCATAATCGCCTCCTAGATATCAGAAATCGAGTATTAGTTATTTTACTCGAGTTCTCGCCTCCCGGCAAAGGAGGTTGCAGTAAGGTTCAAAACTTCATCCGGAATAACCGCTGCCTTCTTAGTCGTATTTCAGCCGGCCGGCACGATAAGAAGTCAGAACGGATTATTCCAAGATGGACGGAATAAAGATGATTTGAGCAGAATGGATTGTTCAGGCTGGAATTTCGGGAGGCGCTCTTCTATGAAAAATTGCCGAGGGAGGCTGAAGGTGGAAAAACTCTTGTGCAAGACAGTCTCGAGCAATTGATAAAAGCGAGAGAAGGGGGGAAGCGATCTTGACCGGTCTGGGATAGTTGCGGTCATGGATCGTGCAGAGAAGGCATTTATCGACAGAGATAAGCCTTTGTTTATGATGCTCTAAGACGCCTTGATCGGTATTTGTGGGATGCCTGTGAACGCCCTGGAGGATTACATAAGAAGAGATTTTTCCCTCATACAGGTCGTCAACCAGGCTGTGGGCAGCAGGAAATTGAATAAAGACCACGAAAGACAGGTAATACAAGCTTAGAAAACAGATTGTCTTTTTTAACTTTTTCTTATCTCTCATCGAAAACCGGGCGCCTGAAGATATACGAAATTATTGCTACCTTTGTAAGTTTATATGATTTAACCAGTTCCTTTTTATATTAGCGGATTGATGAGTTAAAATCAAGATTTTTTAAGAAAAACCGCTACAAAAGTTATTTGCGTAAGAAAAGAGGTTAGCCCGCTTTTTTTTATTTTTTACCGGACACTACTGAAATCCTTTAATTAAATCCTGAATGTTCATAGAGCTGTCAGCCGGGATAGCCATAAGCAGTTTTACATGTGTGAAGGATTATCTCATCGAGAGACGGGGAGTGGGGGCCGGCATCCTTTTTGCAAAAACCACAAAGTCGAATATCAATCCAGCCTTGACCTAAAGCAAAAAGGATGCCGGCCCCCACCCCACCCGCCACTGATCGCCTGTTGCGCTTGCAGGTAAAACTGGTGTTTCGATTAATAATTCGGTTTAATAAAGATCTTTCCTTTTATTTGGCCTGTTCGATCAACCTTGCGGCCTCAGCTTTAATCTTCTCGAGCCGGGCCGGGTCCCGTGAAAATGTATCAGCCGAAATAACCAGCTCCATGCCCAGACGTTCGGCTTCGGAGGCCAGACCCATCTCAGCAAGCTTGTACAAATACTCCACATCTTCCATGCCCTTGCGCAACAGCTCAAAACGGACAGAGCTGACAGGCCCCTCCACATTTTTCAGGCCGCAGTAAGACCGGATTTCCTCGCCCGGGTAAAGCAGAGAACCCTCCCCGGCGAGCGGAGCATTGCATGAGGAGCGTTTCCAGGTTATCGGGTCTCTCCATGGACTGCGGACTTCCGGCCAGAAATTAACCGCCCAGTAGAGTATTCCCCCGAGCTTGTATCTCCAGGTGATCCAGGCCACTGCCCTGGGGTCAGAGCCTGTCTGGTCGATAAAATAATTGGCCATCGGGTAAAGCTGGTCGCAGGAGATATACCAGCAGGCATGGTCTCCCAGGGCCAGGCGCCTGATAAGCTCCTCGCGGTTTGATTCGAGCGCTGTACCGTGCACTACCCAGTCATTGGCTACCTGGGTCAGGGAGGGCCAGTCCGGGTCTGATGGTATCGGCTGTTCGGTAACCTGGAAGCTGACCCCTGGGTCGACAGACCGGACAAGCTTACCCCACTTGATTACCTCTTCATAGGCTTCCCTTGAATTCGGCTCATCCACAGGGCCGAAAAAGGTAAGCTTCTTTTCCCAGCCGTTCTCCTGGTAATGCCTGTAAATGCCTCCGACCCAATCCTTGATTTTTTGATTGAACTGATCGGTGAATTTCTCCTCATCCGGCAGACGCCTCATTGTGGGGGGCTCCGCAGAGAATGTCACCCGTTTGTACGCCGGGTGGGACAGAAAGTGGTTTTCCCATTTTTTGTCCGGCCAGGAAAGCTCCAGACGGCCATCCTTGTCCTTGACTTCCGGCTGCAGAAGTGGATTAATCCAAGGCTGAATGCCCCGCTCGAGCATGAAATCGAAATACTGCACCAGGACATCGTCGAGCGTGCGCTCTCCGAGTATCTCTTTCTCATAATAATTGGACAGCCAGTTCTTTGAACAGTTAAACTGGGCCGAGAGGTGGAATGACTCAGGCAGACTGAAATCACGGACAGTCAGCTCGATCGGGAAAGTCGCCACCTTTTCCCATTTCGCTGTAACGGCGATCTCACCGGTGTATTTTCCGCCCGGCTGTCCCGGCGGGATAACGATATCGATCCAGAACGACTGGTTCTTGCGATTTTCCCAGCGCTCGGGATATATGTCCACTGAGCTCGAAAGGGGGGCTAAAGGGTCCGGATACCAGCCCGGCTGACACCCCTGGTCGCTTGCAGCATAAACCTTGACCAGCACTGCAAGGTAAGCCTTGATATTATCTGCCGGGATACTGGCGCCATTTGATTTCAAGCCGCTCCATGTCAGATTGACCTGCCTCAGAGTATCTTTCACGCAGGAGGCCACTATCTGAAAAAATACATGCTCCCGGCCGGCTCCGGCGAGTTTTATTACACCTTCCGCGGGCGACCAGATATGGCTCGGGACATTGATCTCCTCCTCGAGCTTCCTTACTTTCATCTCAGCCGGCGCCACCCAGATAGTCGTTTCCCCAAGGATGCTTCCGGCTGACAATAAAAAGACCAATGAAATCGAAATACAGATACGCCTCATTTTGAGACTCTCCTTTGAGATAAAGGTTGGGGAACAATCTGTATTAAGCTGACATTCGCAGGGCGTGATTTGTCTCCGGTTTTTTAATGCTACCACAAATAAACAACATTCGGGCATAATTTGCAAGTATGCTCAAGCACTTGCCGGTATGTCCGGCTGGATTATTCGCGCTGAGCAGTGTGGTTTATTCAGGCCGGCTGACCGGTTTCCCGGATATTTTATCCCAAATTGACACAAATTACAACAGATTAATAAGATAGTTTTCATCTGTTTTTTACATTGCAATTGGATCGAGTGATTGTTAGTGTGGTTATGATTTATTAATTTACCCTAGCTTCAGCCTTTCCAACATCCGACCAATACGGGATTTAAACTCTTTCATTTCCTTGAGCTCTCCTTTCCTGGAGGAAAAAGAACATCTCGTTTTATTCCCCTAAAAAAGTCTCACAGGGAGAAACTAAAATGGCTGAAAGAAAAAAAGAGGAAGGCAATTTTTTCAGTGTAAAACCCAGCCGGCGGGAGATATTAAGCTTTACGGCACTGGGACTCGGCACAGTGGCGCTTGGGGCTTGCCCTCCGCAAAAGGGCGCGCCGGAGCTTTCATCATCAGGAGCCCTGGTTGTCAGGCCGAAAGAGATTGACAGCGTGCTGAACAACCCCTGGATGGGCTGGGGCCTTTGGGCCGGGCCGATTTATTTTGACGGCACCCGGCGGTCCCTGGAGGATAACACAACCGGTTTCGGTGACAGTGCCGCGCTTTTCGATTGGGTGCTCCTGGACTGGATGTGGGCCGATCTGGAGCCGCGAGAAGGGGAATTCCAGTGGTCTGAGCTGGATCATGTGATCAGCTATTGGGCCGGGAAAGGGAAACAAATCAACCTGCGGGTATGGGTGACAGACGACCCGGGCTGGAACGGGGCTCCGGGAGCGGAGAAAGTCTGCCCGGACTGGGTTTACGATTCCGGGCTCCGCTGGCATGATTATCCAGGCGAGGGGGGCGTGAAAAAACAGGAGCCGGACTATGCGGATCCATCCTTTGAGCAGGTGTTTCTCCCCAGGCTCAAGAATTTTCTCGAGGCCCTTGCCGCGCGCTACGACAAGCCCGGTCATCCGTTCAATTTCCTATCCTGCATGGGCTACGGCCAGTGGGGCGAGTGGCATACCATGTGGTCCAAATATATCTGGCCCAGCAAACAGGTGAAGCACGAGATCCTGGCCCGGATCGTGAACTTATACGCTGACACGTTCAGGCACACTGACATGGCCATTTCCTACTGCTTTGACACATTCAATTTCGGCGCGCTCGAGGGTGATATTAAAACAGAGGCCGGGAGTACGATTGACCGGAGATACCGGCTGGCCTGGGATGACCCGGAGGACTTCAAGTACCGTCAGGCCCTGGATGTAGCTCTGGCGCGCAGCTTCCTGCTCGAAAGGCACGGGTTTATCGACGGCCTGCGGTACACTGACCGGCGGATTATGGAAGAGGAATGGCTCCGGCGGGGCCTGATGGCCGAGGGAGACTGGTCCTACATGGATGTCAAAGACCACAAGACACACGGTACTCTGGATGAGAATATCGATATCATGCTCGAGTGGCATTCCAACTACGGGCATTTCTACATGGACGCGCCGGCCTGCAAGCGCGCAATGCAGGAGGATGCCGGGCGCTTCGCCAGCGGCCTGAAAAGCGGCGGCCTGGGTTACCGCTTAGTGCTCACGGAGGCCTCCTATCCCGGGGCCCTGGCCCCAGGCCAGTTGTTTCTATTGAAACAGAGCTGGGAAAACCGCAATGTAGGGCGCTGCTACAAGCGTCATCCGCTGAAACTGTATTTGACAGACAATGCCGGCAGCGAGGCGTATAGCGAGGCCGATACCTCTTTTGACCAGACTCGCTGGATCCGGGGGCAGACTTATGAGCTGACCTCGGTCTTCCATTTGCCCCGTGATCTTCAGGAAGGGATCTACGATGTCCGGATAGCCATGACAGACCGGATCGGAAACCCGGCTCTCAGTTTAGGAATCTCCGGCGGGGACGGGCTGAAGCGCTACCGCCTGGGCACAGTGCGTATCGACAAAACGGTTAAGCGCGGCTAGCGCTGGAAGCCTCCAGGCTCGAGCCTGATTCGCAGGAGCGCAATAATGTGCAGACAGGACAGAGCTTTCCTTATCCGGTGTATCTCTTAGAAATGCGTTCTTTCCCGGGATAATCCCCAGGGTGCCGCTTTTCTCTCAAGCCCGTTTCTCGACCCAGATCGGGCTGGACCATGCCATCTGGCCGTTCGCCTGCACGGCCCTGAGATAGTACCAGTCCACCGTATCGCCGCTTGATTCATCGGCAATCGTAAACGAACCCTTTGTCCGGACTTCCGGGACAAGCCGGTGGATCAGGATAGATTCATCCGGGAAAGGGCCGGTGAAAATTACCTCATTCTCTGCGAGAAGTCCGGCCAGGGGCTTCTCGATGATTTGCTTTCCGGGTTTGACTGTCTGTATTGACAGGACAGCATCCGGCCCGGCCTGGACCTTGAGCACAACCGCATTTGTTGGTCTCTCTGCGAACGCCTGGCGGCGCGAGGTATAAGAGCTGACCTTGAGGGCGTTCTCACCTTGGGCTTTGACCAGGTTGCGGCGGTTTTCCTCGAGCGGCCCGGACTGGAAACAGGGCTGGAAGCCGGCAATCCTGCCTCCCTTCAGCCTGATATCCATCTCCCAGTCGCAGACCCTGGACATTTCGAGGCTGGCCCACGGTCCCCAGCCGAATTCTATCCGCAGAAAGAGCGGCTGGTCCCAGACATTTTGCGGTATACCCCTGTCCATGGGAAAATCGCGGTGGATCACCCGGTTGTCCTTGATCAGCTCCAGACGCTCGAGACGGTCCCAGCCAGCCGCGCTGGCCGAGATTGTCCTTTTCCTGGCATAAGCCGTCTCCTCGCCCATGAGCTTTCCGTTCAGGCGGAAATCAAGCTCGATCCTGTCGCCTGTAACTCCGTAGCAGCGGCGTTTTTTCAAAGACTCGAACAGCGCCTCCCTGGTCAGCTCCGGGGCCAGGATGGCCGCCAGTCCCTCGCCGTATGCTCCGGGGCAGCCCAGGTGGTCATCGGTCGAGGCGAGCACTCCCACCCGGTGCCCGGTTTTGAGCACGGCCTGAAGGGTGTTGGGAGTCCAGCGCCCGCCCATCGAGTGGCGGATATAATCCAATGGGCCCTCGTCGCTTTCCGCGTTGCCGTGCTCGGAATAGATTTCCAGAAGCTGTGTCACCCGGGGGTCCCAGAATTTCGGGTTCGCACCCCGCCTGCCCTGGCGGTAGCCCGGGTGGTGGGGAACAAGCAGCGCGCCTTTCCGGAATGCGAATTCCTGCAAATCGGTCAGACTGTCAAAATGTGTCAGCTGGGAATCGTCCGCGGGAAAATAAATGCAATAATCCCCGAACTCCGAGGAATGCCATTCATATGCGTGGAAGGTTACAAACTCGCCCGGCTTGTGATAGCTTCTGTTGGCAGCCTGGACCTCAGGCCACCTTTGGCGGGTAACCTCGAAGCCTTTGAGCCATTTCTGGTGCTTGTCCTGCTCCATGACCGGCATATCGTGCCAGTGCGAATGCGGGGTAAAGGCGAAAAAATCGAGGTGGCTTGCAGCGATCTCGTATGCCCGCTCCATTGATCCGAGCGCATAGCCTACGCTGCAGTGGTTGTGAAAGTCGCCGAAATAGATATTCAGGCCCGTCCCCTCAATCTCCTGAGGCGGGCTGTCTCCGGAAGTCTCGCAGGCCAGGAGTCCGGAAGCCGCCGCATAGCTGGAGCAATGTTTCAGCCATGTTCTCCGGTTGATCGGTCTCGCCATTCTTTCTCCTTTTGTGGAAATTTTTGGAATAGAGAGCCCTTACTCTTTAATTCCAAAAGAAACTGCGCCTCATCCGTGATTGGTACCCGCAAGAGGTGGCACCCAAGGGGCATTAACAGCGGTTATCTCAAGTGTACAGGCACAAAGTGGCAAAGGCACAAAGTTTTAAAGACATTTTGTCCCGGAGCTTTCATGCTGAAATTTACCGTGAACACCATTTGCCATAAATCTCATCAGGGTTAGACCAATGTGTCCGTCTATGATTGAAACATTATTACCTGTACAGAGCACACATCTAGGTGCAGCTTTACCCTGAATTCGGAATCGGCTTTTTCCGGCAATACCGGCGGGGAAGTATTTTCTTACTTTGTGCCTTTGTGCCTTTTTCCCTTTGCACCTGTCTGCACAGATACAAATTAGTTATTATGGAACTATCCAACGTCCACAATTTGTTGTCGATGTGGATAAACTAAGCGCCTGACCAGTATCCTCCAAATCTTTGTTACTATTAACAACGTCTTAAGGCAGCTTACCCGCTCCCTATTCAGCAGCCAGCTTCAGTATCTTTTTTACCGCCGGGTTGGGGTTTTCCACCTCGGCGGCGGAGTCAACAGTCAGGGTGGGGACAGCACCCAGGTCAAGATGCAGCTTCATGCGCAGTTCCTCTGCGGGAGTCTGGCCGCCTAAACGGGAATAGCCGAAAGAGCGGCACCACTTTCCGAACATGAATTCGTTAAGGGGACAGGTTTTAAGGCGCTCCAGGCCTTCTATATTATGTCCCGAGCTGCGGAACAAATGCACCTGAGCGAAAGCCTCATCCTGCATGGTGATTTCATTTCGTCCCTCGCCGCCAACCACAACGCCCTGGTCCAGGCTTCCAATCAAGGCTATCAGGCGCTTCATGCCTTCGGTGGGGGTCGTGTTATTCACCAGGCAGTTGTGCAGGTTCCAAGAACAGAGGGTCACATCCAGAAAAACGATCTCCAGGGACAGCTCCTCTGCGGCTGGAAGGATATTTTCCGCCAGGATGGAGCGCCACATGTCTAAACCGGGATGAACCTTGACCATGGTTTTGTGCTGACGGTGCCTCATGCGGGCAGCATTAGATTCCGGCACCGGCTTTGTTGCGCTTTGATACCAGGACCAGCCTTGAACTTTCTTGGTCTCGATATCCCGGTATTGGAAATCGCGGATATAATTGTAAGCCGGATTACTGGGGTCCATATCGATTGAGTTGAAATGCGGCATGGCATGATATCCCATTTCCTGGGCTTTGCCGATAAATTGTTTTCCCTCTTCGCTCGGCTTGAAGTTAGGATAGTTTTCATCATACCCATCCGTGCGCCAGGAGGAGATATGCAGCAGCACTCTTTCCGGCTTGACCCATTTGGCCAGGGCGTCCAGGATGCCGGGATCAGAGGGGACCCAGCTCAGGGCCAGCCTGACATCTTTTACCCATTGGGGCCTGACCTCGTTTTCCAGGCCGTATGCCCGGGTGAGCCAGTCGCGGTAACGGGCAGCCGGTACCTCCCAGCCGCCTTCATAAACATTGATCCGCCAGGCCAGGCCGCCCGCGCTCAGGTTGTTATCAATCGTACCGTAAGCATCGGTTTCAAAACCCAGACAGCGGGCATCTCCGGGAATTCCTACCTGCAGGGATTTGTAGCGGTAGCGGCTGTCCTGGCAATGGATCCAAAGCCCACCTTTTTCGCCCTGCAGAATGGCCAGGCCTGCCTCCCAACTGAAGGGCCAGCCCCAGTGGGTATTGTTCACAAGCGGGTCCTCCATAGGCATGCGTATTCCCTGATAGAATGGGGCCACGAGCTCAAGCCCTGGAGCTATGCCGGACAGCAGCCAGCGGCAGGCCCTGAGACCGGGCCGGGAAGCATACCCGCTGGGCTCGATAATAAGGTCGCCGGTAGCCGTATCGGTTGAAATGGAAATAACAGCATCGCCATACCAGGATTCGATTCGGACATGGGTCAGATTATCATTGATTTGCAAGCAATTGAACCGGTCTTCGATTTCGCTGCCCAGGGATACCGCCTCCCCTCTCGGATAAACGAGCTGCACGGCCTGTTGCTTGTCCGCTGAGGACTTTATCAGCTCCCGGCCGTCGGATTTGCGTACCAGGGAAATTATCAATCCCCGGTCTAATACAGCTTTCAATGTGCGTGTTTCCACCAGTACCAGGCTGCCCTCCGCTTTAACCGGGCCGCCTGAATCTGCCAGGGCGCTTCTCGTTGAAAAGGCAAGAACTACAAGCAGTGCGATTCCGGTCATTAGGCTGAAATTCCTGATTCCGGCGGCAAACTTCGGCACCATCTTTTACCTCCTTTTTTGAATTTGGAATTGAAAAGGTTTTCTCCAGGCTTGTTTTCCGCTCCTGTCAACAGAGAGACAGCCAATGCGTCATCCACGAAATGGCGCAGCACTCACTCCAGCATCCCTCTCCATTTCTCGTAGACCTCCTTGATATAGCTTGCCTCCAGGGCATTCCGCATCATTCCCATGGTTCCCCCGTAATGCGCGGCAAATCCAACCGGCTGGCTGTTGAGCAGATCGGCATAATACGAGGCGCGCTCGATTTCCCTTTTCCATTCCGGCGACCTGAGCGGCAGCATTGTCGAGTGTGACAGATGGTAATAAAGCCGGATCGTATTGGCTGCATATCTGAACAACCCTTCATCCTCCAGGATCTGTTTTCGCACCTTTGGACTGACCCTGAGTGTGAGAGCCTGATTCATAATGGCTTCGCATTTTTGGAGTTCGGCCAGGGTTTCGACCATGTCCGGCCCGTCATCGGTCTCTGGATGATACTCCTCGAAATGAAGGTGCTTATACTGAAAAATGTTGTCGGTTTTCCCGTCGCTGTAATCTATCAATGCTCTCCGCAACTGGTATTTGTACATCGGGACATTGATCATTGTTTTCTCAAGGGAGGTGTAGAAACAGCGCATCTCGGTCTGCGCATTTTCATAGCGCAGCCTGAAATATTCATCCAGCATTCTTGCCACATCGAGATCCGGGTTCCAGAGCATGCGCGCAAACTGGTAGTTGGTCAAGGCCCGAGGCCCCCAGTTTCCGATCGGTATATGCATGTAGTGCATGGCTCGCGCGCCGCTTTCGTAAAAGTAGCGGATATCTTTGTCCATCACGCCGGTATAGAGTATCGGCAAATCACGGAATCCGGAGATATTATAATACTCGCCGACCATGAATTTTCCATGATAGTACGGGTTAAGCAGCCACGCCTGAAAGTAGTCTTGATACTCTTTGTTGAATTCCGTGCAAGCCGGATCATCGAAAGTATGGACATAGCACCTGTTGATCGGGAAAAAGGTCGCCAGGATATTGTCATAGTCGAAATTGTCCGGCAGGGGCCTGGTCGGTGGATCGATCACTCCGGAACCGCTGTAAAAGAGAAAATTGACTTTGATATCCCTGTCCAGTCTGCCTTGTCGGAAAGCTTCTTTCAGCGCCTGGCGGATCTGATGAGCCATCAGAATATTACGGTCCGTAGGGCTGCCGAGTTTTTTGCATTCCTCGCAGACACACCACAGATCCGCATCCTGCGGCCACCAATCCAGGTAATCGGCGTTTTTCCACTCTCCATCCGCCAGCCTGGCAATCAGGTTTTTCAACAGCTCTGCGAGCAGATCCTTGTTCGAGGTGCAGAAATTCCAGCCGAATGGATCCCTGGGGAATTTCCTTTCTCCATCCGGAGCCAGGCCGTACCATTCCGGGTGGGCCTCGGAATAGGAGAGTATGCCATCCTTGTTCACATCCCCGCGATACTCGTCTCCCACAGCATAGGGATCCGGCCCCTTCTCTTCGTCCCCCTTAAAATCGGGATGGTTATACGGATAAGGTTTGTCAGGGTGCAGCAGAAGGTAAAATTGGTGGCCGCCGTTATTCACATGGAAACACCGCTTTTTTAATTCCCAGTGCGGGACCCCCCGTT
>DATKXY010000100.1:0-9231 GCA_035528795.1 archaeon
GCCTCGGAGAATATCCTTCTTTAGATGCCTTAACAGATAAAACATAAAAAGTGTTACCTATGTGTCCGAACGAGTGTAACCCATGTGTCTTTACCAAACAGCATGCCGTGCCCCTACAGGGGAGTGAAATTGCGGCATCAAATTCATAAATCGAATTCCGAACAGACACCTCAGAACTTGCTGCGGGATAACCCGCCCCGGGTAAGGGCAACCCCATGTGCTCGCCCATGGGGTTGGGATAAGATAGATCAGATTTAACCTTATGATACCTTGCGCGCACTTGCTGCAGGGTAATTCATTTGAAAGGTGTGGTTCGATAATCATGCCTAAGCCGGCCATTATTCTGATTATTCGATCATCCGGACCCCGGAGTTCCGGCTCACCTTTCGATAAAGCTTTTGCCCAGATCGCCGTCTTTTGAATATCCATACTTTTCCCAGTATCCCTCGTAATTTTGATTATCGGACAGCTCTATTCCGGTGACCCATTTTATCCATTTGTAACCCCACTTCTGCTCGGCTACCAGTTGAAAGGGAAACCCCCTTTCAGGCCGCAGGGGCTCATCGTTCATCTTATCGGCCAACAGAATATTGTTTTTGATCACATAGTCCAAGGGAAACGAGGTGGAATAGCCGTCATATCCGTAAAATATCACCGTATTCGCTTTGGCCTGGACACCCAGCTCCTGAAGCAGATCTTTCAGCAGAATGCCCTCCCAGAGTATATTAACGCTCCAGCCTTCCACGCAGTTCAGCTTGACAACCTTCTTGAACTTTTCCCGCGCAATAAGGTCCTCGTATTTGAACGACCTAGGACTGGTCACCAGGCCCGAAACCTCGAGCGAATAATCGGCAATGTCTATGTGCTGCGGCCCCTTGATCGAATTTTCCCTGAAATCTTTCCACGAGGAAAGCTTCTCGCCCTGGTATTCGTTTACCTCCACAGGCTCGAGAGTCCGAGGCTCATTCCCGGCCTGGGTTTGGTTCGCACAGCCGGCAATTGAAGATGTCATGAGAATTATACAGGCCCAATTCAGTGTGATATTTTTCATATCTCCAGGCTCCCAATGTAAAAGCCGGGTTTCGACCCGGTTATTTGTTACGAAAACTTTTACTCAGATCCCCGTCAATCGAATATCCGACACTCTCATAAGCTCCCTGGTAATCTTTATTGTCCGAGAGCTCTATCTTGTTTATCAGTTTTATCCATTTGTAACCCCACTTCTCTTCAGCCACCAACTGGAAAATTGCCTGCACGGGAGCGCCATTTTTCTTGTAGGCCATGATGATATTATTGCTCATAATGTAATTCAGCGGTAACGAGGTGGAAAAGCCGTCCCGCGCGTAAAAAATTACGGTATTCGCCCGGGAGTCTATTCCCAGTTCGTACAACAGATCGCTGAGCCGGAAACCCTCCCAGAGGGCCTCCTCATTCCAGCCATCCACGCAGTTCAGGGCAGCGGCTTTCCTGGACTTTTCCCGCGAGACCAGCTCCTCGTATGTAAAGATTCCGGGTTTATCCACCAGACCGGATACCTCGAGCGAATAATCAGAGAAATCGTTTTTCTGCTCCGGCTCGACAATCAAAGGCTCTTTATTGTCATTCCGGGCCCGGGTCCCGCAGCTTGCACTTAAGATCGCCAAAAAGGCTAGACAGGCCATGCGGAACAAGAGACTTTTCATTTTGGAAAACCTTGATCCCGGAGATTGACTGCCTGCACGAAAAAACCGCCTGATTGCCTCACTACTCCTTTGAACTATTTCTCCATCACTAAGGTTACAATTTCATCCTATCTTCAGATGAATGGGGGAAAAAAGCCGGGTCTTCAGACCAGGATTTCTGTTGGCCCATAAAACCCGGCTTTGGGAAATCTGACATAGCAAATGTCAAAAGTATGTTCTTATCGAGCGATCAGTTTTGCAGAAGGAACGGTACTGTGTTTTAAGAGAACCTCAACTTTCCAGGGCGAATGCCGGCTTCTTTGTTTTCCATTTGCCCCTGGTAAAATCCGGGCATTCAACCGGAGCGCTGCCTTGGGCGATCGACTGCTCGGAGAGGGATATTATAACGCTCATGGCTACTGAGTCATAAACATCCACCGGCGTCTGGGTCTTGTTTCTGACAGCTTTGACAAACTGCTGAAGTTCGAGATAATCGGTCCCCCCGTGGCCGAGCTCCCCGGAGCTGTCTTTCATGGCTTTCCACCAGGCGTGCTCGTATTTTTCCTGGTAGGGCGCAAAAGGCTCCCACTCGTGATATTCAGGGCTTCTTCCGGTGAGATAGATCGCCTCTCTCTGCTCGTTGTAGATGCCCTCAGTGCCCTGGATCATCCACCTGTTATCATACGGCCTGGGCAATTGCATGTCATAATTGATCACAATCGTGTTGCCTTTTACGGTCTTGACTACCGAGGTCACAATATCGCCCTGGGCGTATTTACGCTTGGCGTTGGGATGATCCGGCCCGAATTTCCTCTTGAAATAGCTGTTAATCCCCAGTGATCTGGAAGTCGTGGAGGTGAGGTGAGCGAAATAGTCGCCGCAGCCGATATCCATCCAGCTGATTACCGGGCCGAGACTGTGCGTGGGATACTGGTCCGCATTGCGCTTTAACAGGTATTCGCCGCCCCAGCGCATGTTGCCTTCAGGATCGAAAAACCAGTGGTCTATGCAATCATGGGAGTGGGCGCAGTGGCAGTGGACTATCTCCCCGAAAAGCCCGAGCCGGATCATCTTGAGCACAGCCAGGTTATCGCGGCGGAAGCTCCAGTTTTCGAGCATCATACATGGCACGCCGGTTTCCTCGTGGGTGTCGACCAGTTTCCAGCACTCCTCGAAAGTGAGCGCAGCCGGAACCTCGACTGCGGTATATTTTCCGCTCTGCATGCCGTAAACGGCCATCGGGGTGTGCCAGTGCCAGGGAGCGGCGATCAGGACAGCATTCAGGTCATCGCGGGCCATCATCCGTTTGTAGTCTTCCGGACCCTGGGAGTAACCCTCAGGCCTGGGCTGGCCGGCTTTTACCACCATGTCCTGGGCAGCGGCCAGGGCCAGGGGGTTTATGTCGCAGAGAGCGGGAAACTCGATCCCCTCCATGACCAGGAGGGTAACGAGTAAGCTCCGGCCGCGGTTTCCGGTACCGGCGATCCCGATCCGGATCTTTTTATTATTTTTCTCATCCCCTGCGGATGGTTTTTCCAGAGCGCCAGTCAGGGCCGCCGGGACTCCAAGAGTGGCCGCGGCAACCGCAGAGCAGGTCTTGATAAAAGCACTGCGGTTCATTTTTTTATGCATAAAGACCTCCTCACTTTTAAGTTGTTCGGAATGCCATATATCGGAATGACGCAATTTATTTCAAATAATGCTTTCAAGCTTGAGCGCCCCCTTTTGCTCGCGGAATGTCACGAATGGCCCGCTCGAGCCGACTGCCGGCTCCAGGCTGTCCTGGATCCCGAAAAGACGCGCCGGGTTCTGCGAGGCCAGCCTCAAAGCATCGCCTGGCGGGATAATCCCGGAAGCCGTAACTCTCTCGATCCCCTGGGCCAGGCTAGCCCAGGCTCCGAACAGGTACGGAGTCCCTTTGACAAAGGCCCCGCCACTGCGCACCTCGACCTCCTGTTCATCCACAAAGTACTCGCCCTCTGGCATGCCGCCCAGGTGTACCAGGTCGCTGGTCAATACCGAGCGCCCGAGGCCCTTGGCGCGCAGGCCCACTTTGAGCACGTGATATGGGATATGGTGGCCGTCCGGGATGAAACTGGCCCAGAGCCTGTCCTCGGCAAGCTGGGTCAGGATGACATTGTGATGACGGTGCATCATGGAGGCGCAGCCGTTGAAAAGGTGGGTCGAAAGCCGCGCTCCGGCATCCGCTGCAGCAGAGACCACCTCGAACGGGGCGTTGTGATGCGCAAGGCTCGCGAGTATTCCATTCGAGGTCAGATAGCGGATAAAATCGATTGCTCCCTTCCTCTCAGGCGCCAGAGAGACATAGCCTATCCTGCCGCCTGCGGCTTTTTGCCAGGATTCGAACTCTTTTATCTCCGGGTCTTTCTGGTAGCGCGGTATATGGGCTCCCCGGTAGCCCTCCTCGCTGCTCAGGTAATTGGCCTCCAGATGGATGCAGAGGACACGCCGCAAGGCCCCTTTTTCGACACCCTCAGCGATCTTAGCCAGAACCTCCCGGATCAGCTCCGGGTCCTGGCTGGTGACTGTCGGGCACCAGCGGGCCAATCCCTGGGCAGCGAGTGCCTCTTCGCATTTTGCCAGACCGTCAAGAGTCAAATCAGGGCTGGTCAGCTCGATCCCCTGGTAGCCGTTGACCTGGATATCCACCAGGCCCCTGGTGAGCCAAAGGTCGGTGCTGGTATGATCAGTGCGGGAGAGCTCCACCAGCCGCTCTTTTTCCAGGCGCACACGCCAGCAGTAGTCCCGTCCGGGTATTTTGACCAGATTATCGCTTTCAAAGGCGGATGTTTCTTTCGAGCATGAGACAGCGGCAGAAGATATCCCCAAGCTTGTGGCCGCGGCTGAGCCCACTTTGAAAAAATCTTTGCGGCTGATTTTTTTTGGCATTGAATCACCCCACTTTCATCTTGGTTAGCTAAGGGTCACAAATCGAATTTTAGCTTTTGTCTCAAATAATCTTCTCCAGCTTAAGCGCTCCCTCGGTTTCCCGGAAGAGAACGAACGGGCCGGAGGAGCCGGCTACTGGCTCAAGGTTATCTTTCAAGCCCAGGAGCCGGGCAGGATTCTGCGAGGCGAGCCGAAGCGCCTTGCCGGGTGAGATAATCCCGGAAGCAGTCACTCTCTCGATCCCCTGGGCCAGGCTGGACCAGGCCCCGCTCAAAAGAGAAGTGCCCTTGATAAAAATCCCGCCGTCCCGCACCAGGACCACGCGCTCTTGTTTGGTATACTCACCCTCGGGCTGGCCGCCAAGGTAGACCAGGTCGCTCGTGAATACCGAGCGCTCGAGGCCCTTGGCGCGCAGACCCACCTTGAGCACATGATACGGAATGTGGTGGCCATCCGGGATGAAACTGGCCCAGAGCCTGTCCTCGGCAAGCTGGGTCAGAATGACATTGTTGTGCCGGTGGACAGTGGCAGCGCAGCCATTAAAAAGGTGGGTCGAGAGCCTCGCTCCGGCATCCACCGCAGCCGCGACCACCTCGAACGGGGCGTTGTGATGTGCAAGGCCCACAAGTATTCCCTTTGCAACCAGGTAGCGGATCAAATCAAGCGCCCCCTTCCGCTCCGGAGCCAGGGAAACATAGCCTATCCTGCCGCCTGCGGCTTTCTGCCAGGACTCGAACTCACTTGTGTCCGGGTCTTTAATATAGCGGGGGATATGGGCGCCCCGGTAGCCCTCCTCGCTGCTCAGGTAGTTGGCCTCGAGGTGGATGCAGTGCACACGCCGCAAGGCCCCTTTTTCGACTCCCTCAGCGATCCTGGTTAAAACCTCCCGGATCAGCTCCGGGTCCTGAGTAGTCACTGTAGGGCACCAGCGCACCACTCCCTGGGCAGCGAGCGCCTCCTCGCAGCGTGAGAGCTCCTCGAGGGAAACTCCGGCGCTTGTCAGGTTTACGCCCCTGTAACCGTTCACCTGGATATCCACGAGGCCCCTGGTAAGCCAGAGGCCGGTAGTAACGCCTACAGGGCAGGGTGACAGCTCCAGAAGAGTCATGTTTTCTATTCGCGCACGCCAGCAATAGGGCCGGCCCGGTATCTTGACTATGGATTCAGCCATTTTATCCTCTTGTCCCTTTATGGTTAATAAAGCTCTCTAAATTTCAGGTGCCAAGCTTGATCTACTGAAAACGAAATCAACCGGTCCTGCGGCTTGAGAATAGATTCAAGCGCAAGCGGGATCTACTCTTAAACTAAGGAAGACAGGGAGAACAATCCAGAGAAAAAGAGACCGGGGCTGAGATAGGGCAGCCGGAAGATTTTACTTTTCAGGGCATTGGTTGATTTTTTCAGGCAATTGATATATTTTTGGTTTTCATGCTTTTAATCCTGGAAAATTTTGGTTTTGCCAGCCGATTATTAATTGATTGATACCCCAAAGGAGACCTTGATGCAAAGCTTGGAATCTCTATCCCGGATAGACTACTACGTGGTTGCAGTCTACATGGTTCTGATGCTGGCTGTAGGCGTTATCATGGCCCGGTTCAACAAGGATGCGGACGATTATTTCAAAAGCGGCAACAAGCTCCCTTATTGGCTGGCCGGCTTGAGCCTTTTCATGTCCTCATTCAGCAGCTGGACTTTTACCGGCGGGGCTGGAAAGACCTATGAGAGCGGAATATCTATTTTTTCCATGTACTGGGGAGCCGTGCTCGGGCTCGGGTTCGGTTATTTCATATTCGCCAAGCGCTGGCGCAGGACACGCTCGCTCACCATTCTCGAATACCTCTCGGAGCGCTACGACAGCCGGGTACACCAGTTTATCAGCTGGGCCAATACGCCGGTAACTATATTCCAGTGCGCGATCTGGCTTTATGCGCTGAGCATTTTTCTCAGCGCAGCGACCCATATCCCTGTGCCCTATGTTATTTTCGGCTGCGGGTTAGTTATCCTGATTTATACGATGATCGGAGGTCTCTGGGGCGTGTGTATCACGGATTCGCTCCAGTTTTTTATCCTGCTGCCGATTGCCCTGCTGGTGATGATCCTGAGCCTCTCGGCTGTCGGCGGAATCGGAGAGCTGATCAGCAAGGCGCCGCCCAACTACTGGCTGCCTTTCAACGAGGCGGCGGATATCACCAAGCTGTTTGTCATCTTTCAGTTTATCAACGGTTTTTTCATGTTCAACTCGGGCGGCGGGGCGCAGCGTTACTTTTCAGCCATGAATGAGCGCGAGGCTTCCAAGATCGCAGGCCTCTCGGCGGTGCTCTGTTTTATCGGGCCCTTTATCTGGCTCACTCCGGCAATGGCCTGCCGGATTCTTTTCCCTGATCTGGGCCAGGAAGTGGCCGAGGCTTTCGGGCTTGCCAGACCGAGTGAGGCCTCCTATGTCTTTATCAGCCTCAAGCTGCTGCCCCACGGTTTGCAGGGGGTTTTGATCGCCGGGATCCTGGCCGCTACCATGAGCTCGGTTTCCACTTTCTACAACATGTACAGCGCGGTGATCACCAAGGACATTATCGGCACGGTCTTTATCAAGAATGCCTCGAGCAAGTTCCTGCATCGACTCGGTATCCTGGTCACCTTTCTGATGGGCCTGGTGACTATCCTGATCGCTTATTTCTACAACACCTTGCCCGGACTGGGGGTTTTCGACCTGTTGATCAAGGTGGGCTCGGTGCTCGGCATACCGGTGGCAGTGCCGATAATCCTGGGCCTGGTCTACCGCCGCACTCCCACCTGGGCCCCGTATGCGGTGATCCTGGTCGGGATGGGAGTCGGAGCGGTATTCGCTCTCGGCAACTGGGAACAGTACCTGGGCTACGAGCTTTTCCAGGCTGTGCTCTATCCGCTGCTCTGCGGCATTTATGTGCTTCCAGGATTGTTTTTCGCCGATCAGTACGGAGGAAGCGCGAAAGTCCGCCTGTTGGGCAAGATCCTTTTCTACGCGCTCGGTCTGTATTTCATGCTCTACGGCTGGTTCCTTTACTCGAACCTTCCGCGGATAGAAGGCTCCGCTGGGGTCCAGGCGATCGATTCAGCCAATTTTATCTGGATCCAGAGAGTGATTATGGGGTTTTATCAGAGTCCCGCGGCCATGATCAGCTACGCCGCGGGCTGGGCGCTTATGGTGGAGCTGGTCTCCAGGCTGCGTATCGCTCCCGGTAAACGCTATCTCGCTGGAGTGAAAGACTTTTTCACCAAGCTCGACACCCCGGTGGATGTGAAAAAGGAAATAGGTGAGGACTATGATGAGAAGGAGGCCGACCTTTCCTCTTTCAAAATTCTCGGCATTGTGATAATCCTGATCGCCAGCCTGATGGGTCTGTTCTTTTTTACAGACCTGACTGAAAAAGAAAAGCTGATCACTCTCGCCGGCCTGGGGGGCAACATGGCGATAGGGCTCTGGATGTTATATCTGGGAACCCGGAAACCGAAAAAGGGAGTGGTCGCTGCCTGAGGCTTGGAGATTACAGAAAAGTCAAAAGCCACCCCGGGCGAGGATAAAGAGACGAGCTAGCCACCAGATAATCCAGACCAGGCCGAGAGAGAAGATTATCCTTTCAGGCTTTGTTCCAAACCGGCCGGGGAGCCCAACAGTCCTGCCTGTGGCCCAGGTATAAAGCGATGAGGCCAGTAAGATGACTCCAGCGGCATAGACAAGCGGTCCAAAAAGATGGTAGTCTGCTGCCAGGCTGAACGAGCCATGCGAAAGAGCGCAGAGCGAGTGGATAAGGCCGCAAAAAGGGCAGGGAAGCCCCGTAAGCTTTCGCCAGATGCAGATTTGCGGGAGACTGTCGATTGTCCCGGCATCCACCACGAAAGTGATCGTGAAAACAAAGAGCAGGGTCAGGCTCACTCGCCTGGCTCTGAGCCTTCGTGCTGCCGCCGGTTCGGGAAGTTTTGCTTTTATGCCAGGACGATTATTTTTCATCAGGCTCTGGTCGGAAAATTGATTAAAAAGGAAGCTGCTGTTACTACAGGGAGCATTAAATAGTTTCCATTTACATTGTTTTTATATGTTTTAGCATTGGTTATTCATAAAAGTCAAGTAAACAGGAATGATTTACCAACTGTCAATTCTTACATCTAAGGCGCCGACGGCTCACTGTTCGTAATAACGATTGAAATACCTCAAAAGAGAAGCTTTTACAACTGCCGAAAAGAAGTTCCAGGGCCACTACCTGGGATGATAGATCATCCCAGTTGAAACCAGGGGCCATAAGAAGCCCTGAAGTCCGAGGACCCTGCTTCTGGAGCGTGTAGAAGACAAGTAATTTCCATCATCGCCATGTTAGATGTACAACACCCAGGCAGGCCTTTGTGCAGGCTTCCTGCGCGTAGGCGAGCTTGGCGAAGCGGAGTAAAAAATTTAAGTGCCAGGATTAACTTTTGTTTCTTTTTGTTTAAAAAGAAATGGTTTTGCTTCTTTTGCCACCAAAAGAAGAATAAAAATTTACCTTTACGGATGATGGCTCCGTAAAAAGTCAAATTCTTTAAATTATTTATGTAAGTATTCAGAAATCAATGTAATTAGATGATTTTATTATTGCGATTTAGAATGATTATTATTATATTACCTGTATCTAACTTATGATGTATCTAGAAG
>DATKXY010000101.1:0-23501 GCA_035528795.1 archaeon
CCCCCCCCATCGCTTGTCAGACAGTGCATTTTGGCAGTAGACTCAATCAATAATTTCCAGGAGAAATTCGCCGCTTCCCACCCCCTGGGGCCTCTCGACCTTCACTGAAAGGAGCCTGATCCCGTAGTAAGGCTCATAGCGTTGCGGCGGGTGCTCTCCACCGTACCAGCGAAGCGGCGGAATCGATGGGCGTAGCGCTGCCTCGAAGCCCTGGGGAACCGTAATTTTCACTGTGGACCCCATTGTGGGATTTGAAATCTCGACCTCTCTGGATACTTTCTCCAGAGACTCTCCTTCAACCGGCCGGCTATCGGCAAGCAGGCGGCTGTTGTAAAAAACAATCAGGGGAAGCTGGATAAAAAGCTTTTTGACTTTATAAGTATCATATGAGAAAATCACTTTCAGGCGGCGCTCATCCTGGGGAACGACAGTAAAGGACACATCACCCTGTCCGAAAGCCTCGCGCAGGGTCTGCCTGTCGAGAGCGATGTCCGCCTTGACATTTCGCGGAATATAGACCGCCCGTTTGTCATGGTATTCACCGCCCGAGAGGAGCCCGAAATCACAGTCCACGCCGTTATATCCGGTCAGCAGGTGGAAATTAGCCAGCGGGACATCGGTCTCTCTTATATTATGCCCCCCGCCGATTATAAGCCCGGTCTTTTGGTGCCAGATATCGAGCCTTGACTGGCGTTCCAGGCGATAGACGCTTTGATCTATGCGCGGGATATCCGAATTGATTGCGGACAAGGCCGCTATCCAGCCGTAATTGCGCGCAAAGCCGCCCGCAAAGGAAGGTCCTTCATCATAGCGTACACAGCCGTCAAAATCCTGCGGCAGGCTGCTTGCGGGTGCCTCGGGACGCAGGGAAAGGTATTCATCCAGAAGGAAACCGTAGCCGAAATAGGCGTACCAGTCAGACAGGTTGTAATAGCGGTTTTGCGGATCGAGGAAACCCCATTTCTTTCTGGTGCGGTAGATCCTGCGGTTGTGCTCCTTGCCCTCAGGCCAGCGGTCCAGACCATAGCACAGGGTACCGTAGTAGCCCAGGGACCAGCTCTGGCGGCCGTCGAACGTGCCCATCGGGGAGCCGTCCGGGAAAGAATAGCGGATCATGAAACCGGCGAGTTTCTTTGAAGCCTCGAGCACGATATTATCCTTGGCGTAATCGGCAAAAAGGAGCATCGGCGCAAGCTGTGTCTGGTTATATTTCATCGATGGGCCGTGGTGCGGCCCCTCATCGAAATAACCGAGCTCTGTCTGCACTTTCAACAACTGGTGCATCAGCCTTCTTCCCTGATCCACCCAGGCCGGATTATCAAACACCTGGCCGGCCCTGAAAACAGCCAGGGCGTTCCAAGCCTCGTGGTTGAATGAGGTATAGAAAAAGGGCCTGATCCCCCGTGTCCCGGTATAATAGGCTGCGTATTCCCGCCAGCGGCTCGCCCGCTCGCTGCCCAGCTCATCCTTGAGCAGCTCGTATACCTGGCAGAGATTGTAGAGCGGCCATTCGAGAGTGCTCTTGATCTGCGCTATATAATCGCAGATTGCAATGGCCCGGTCGCGGATTTCTGTCTTAGAGTAATATGGATTAAGGGGGTGCCTGGTTTTATAGAGGTAAGCAAATGGATAGCAGGGGGTCTGGTTGTGCTCGTCGGGCCTTTTCCCATAGCAGACACCGGGATTATCCGGGTCCAGCTCCTCAAGCGCAATGCCTGCGAAACCCACGATCTGTTTCATCATGGCAGCGGCCAATTCCTGCTCCTCCTGGGAGGGTGCAGCCATTGCAGCGCTTGAGAAAATAACCAGGCACACAGAAAACGCTCTCAAAATGGACATCATTGCCTCGCAGGTTAGAATTAGAATCAGTTGATACTGTGCAGGCTTCCAATCCAATCCAGGTAGGCATTAAGCTGCTGGTCCAGGGTCGAGTATGTCCTGACCTGGAAGCTCTTCTCCGCTTTCAAAGTTCTGTAGCATCCTTGCGACCAGTTATAAGTTTGCTCGACCAGGGATTTCTCTTTATGATTTTTCTGCGCATCGAGAGAATTCATTATCCAGAGGGTCCGGGGAGCCAGAGAACCGGCCACCTGAGGCAGGTCATGACAGCGCAGAACCCCGGGCAGGAAATCCATGAAATTATATGTGTAGTACCTGGAATTGACCAGCTCTGAGAAACTCACCAGGGAGCTGTCGAGAATCACGCCTTTTATTCTCTCATCCAGGGCCGCTGCATAAAGGGCCAGGGGGCCGCAGGAGGACTTCCCGATCAGTGCGACACCAGAGCCCTGTTCCACCTCGTTTCTGGAACAGAGATAATCCACGACTTTCAGGAGATCGTACACTCGCATGGCAAAGACAGAGCGGCCCAGTTTCAAGCCGTCGTAAGCCGCGGAAGCCTCCTGCCCAAGAGTCTGGGCCTCGAACCCGCCGAGATTATCGCGCTCGCTTTGCTTGGTAATTCGGGTCTCTCCCATGCCTCTCAGGTCCACTGCAAACACTCCGTATCCCTGCTCAGCGAGCTTCCGGGCCAGCGTTCCCTGGTCCGCTGTTTTTCCCTGTGAATCCACGAGAATGGCTGTCGGGATTTTATCACCCCTCTTCGGTTTAAAATATAAGCACGGCAGGTAAATATCGTCCTCTGTATAGAGAACGAGTTTTTCAATGACAGCCTGGTCCTCTTCCAAGGTGTCAAGGGTCTTGACCAGGGGAGTGAAATTTTTATCAGGATTGTTCAGAAGCTCTCGGGTCTCTTTCAGCAGAGGCTCCTTAAAAGCCTGCCAGTCTTTTGCTGTCCTCGGAACAGGGCGGCGAGGGAAGCTCTTTTCAAGCTCCCGGGCAGCCCACTGCCAGATCGCCAGACCCCTTTCGTTCAGGATCTGGCCGCTTTTCGAGCACATCAGGTCTTTCTCTTCCTCAAGGCTTAGCTCTGGTTCCTGGTGATCATCCTCCCGGCCGTAAAACCACTTACCGAACCATTGGTACATCGGCTCCCGCATGGCTTTGAAATAGCCGTGGGGCCATTCGGTTTCCACATAACTCATGCGCTCCCCGTGTCCCAGAGTCTCGTACAGGAAGGCTGCCTGGACAAAGCTGGCCCGGGTTCCCTGGAACACTCCGCCGCGGGACTCCTTGATCAAGCGGTAGGGCCTGGGATAGGCAAGCATCATCAAATCCGCATGAGTGATCCCGCAGGGCACGAGCCTGGGGAGGTTCTGCTCCCCGTCACCGATCCCTCCGGTGCCGAGCTCCATATCAGGGCTGTTGACAGTGCCTGCCGGAACCGCGACCTTGATCCGCGGCTCGAGGGGAGCCAGGTGCAGGGTCACTGTGCCGCCCCCTGAGTTCCCGGTGCAGCCGATCCTCTCAGGATCTACTTCCGGAAGGGAGAGCAGGTAGTCTATCCCGCGCATGCCCTCCCACATCCTGACCGCCATCAGGTGCTTCCCCATGAGGAACAGGGGATTGGCCAGCAGCGAGTGTTCTGTGGTTGAACCCAGATACGGGGTGCCGTCATCTTTTAAATATTGATAGCGTTCTCCCTGGCCGGGCGGGTCATAGACCAGAACCACATAGCCTTTCGCCACCAGCCCTAACGCTGCTGAATGGTAGAGCTCATAGGCCTTGCCATTGGCTGAATGCCCGCATGGGAAAAGTATTCCCGGATAAGGCGGCTCGCCTTTCTGGGGGACATAAAGATTTGCGGTAACATATATATCGGGCAGGCTTTGATAAATGAGGTTTTCAATCCTGTAAGCGCCCCTGTCGAGCACCCTGACTTTTTCCACATTGAGGGCGTTCTTTTCAGGGAAAGGGAGACCAAGAGAGAGCCGGTAGTTATCCAGCAATTTCTGTTTATAGCGGCTCCAGTCCTCCAAGTTACGGATGCGGCCGAGCTCCACCTCCCTTTGCCAGGCTCTCTTCTCTCCCTGCCGGGACAGGTGCTTGAACAGCATGATCGACTGGTCCGCGAACTCTCCCTCAAGCGGCAGAACCTTGTAGGAATCCTGACTGGTCTCATCCGGAAAGCCATGCACGCTTGAGACTATCAGGCAAAAGCAGAGCAGAGAAAATATTTTTTTCATGACCCCTCCGGGAGAAAGATATAGAATACCTTATACCCATTTTTCTTGATTTCAGGGACCAAGATCAGCGAACCAGGCCTGGACTTGCGGCCTTGAATGAAACACTCCGCTCCCCGGCTGTGACCCGGATCGCCCCGGGGCTTTCCTCCACCCCTGTCCGGCCTGGAGAATCCGAATTATCCGCAATATCGATAACATGGACAAAAAGAAACTCCGTGTGGTCCTGTGCTCCGCAGACCTCAACCCTTCCTACCCCCATGTCCGGAAGACCTTTCAGGGTTCCCTCCGGGGGAATGTTTCTTCTGCCGACCCTGAAACCCTCGACCCAGTCAAGTTGAGAATCCCCCGGCAGCAAAGTACTGACAATCACCCGTGCCCCGCTCCTGCTCACTTCAAACCGGCGGTTCTGTTCGTCTATTTCGGGTAAGACCGGGCAATGCCAGAGCACTTTGGGCACCAGACCCGGCCTGGCAGTCATTACGCGGTCCACAACCACGAGATACCTGTCAGCGACAAATGCAAGCTCCCGGGTAACCCGGCGCACCCGGTCAGCGGGGTAGGCCGCAGTAATATCGCCGGCCACATAAGCCAGCCCATTCTCGACCCTGTAATCGAGGATCTCCCCGGTTTCTGCTTTCTCATTGGCCAGGTACCGGGCGATAGTGGCATCGCTCTGGCTGTGGAATATGCGCTGCCCGCCCTCATCGTCCTCTACGGCCGGATCCACAACCAGGACCGTATTGTGCGCCACTGTCTTGTGCCAGTATTCCATGCGGAAGGGGCCGGAAAAAGTCAGGTAGGCGCCGCTGTCGATCAGCAGGGGGGCCCGGCGGAAAATATCCAGGTGCCCCTGATCGAAATGGCCGTGGTCGCCGAAATAGTTGCCGCATTTGAAAAATACCGTGGTACCATCCTGGGCCCAGGCGCTTTTCCAGACTACCATGCCCGTGCCCTTGGGACTGAATAACACTTTAAGGGGCAAAGTTGTATGCGGCACAGCCGGGGCGCCCGGATCGTAGAAAAGAAAGTAGACATAGGCCGAGGATTTTTCGACAACGTCTCGATCGTCCTCGGAAACAAGCAGATTCAAAAAGCCAGCTCCCGTTGAATCGCCATAGGCCCAGGTGCGCTCGGAGACCGCGCGGAAAGTGTAATGGTCGGACAGCAGGCTGTAACTGTCGCCGAACCGCAGGTAGCTTTTGTCCGGATAGCGGCCGTAAATATTAAACAGGATCTCTTTACGCGCCCAGTCGTCCTGGGCCGTTCTGATATCTTCCCAGAGGTTCTCGCCGGTTGCCGAGTACCAGGAGGAGATAAAGTGGCCGGTGAGCCACATAGTGTATTTTCTTCCGTAGCCGAAACTGTTGTGGACCGAGCCATCCTGGAGCTTCCTGGCCGGGAAAAGCCTCTCCTTGAAATAGTTGCCGCCGTACAGGGCAAATCTCTCGGCCTCCGGGTGTTCGCCATAGAGTGCCAGGCCTGCCATAGCTATGCCCATTGCCCAGCCGTACATCCGGGTATGGAAGATATGGGCTCCACTTTCGAGCTGACGGATCAACTGACGGGCTCCGGAGGCGATCTGCTCCCGCGCTAAAGCTTTCTGCGCTTGCGTAAAATCGGGATCGTGGTAAAGCCAGTCATAGGCCATTGCGGCCCAGCCAACTAGTATACCATCCGAGGTGGTGCCATCGAATGGGATGGGCTGTACCAGGCTCTCGATAGCCTGCCGGGCAGCGTTTCTATCATCGAGCAGGATGCTTTTCAAGGCCAGATTGGGAGGAGAGCTTTCTAGCTTCTCAAGGACAACCCCGGCGCCTGGGAGACGGATGCGCTCTTTCAAGATTTGCAGAGTCAGCCCCCGAGGACTCCAGGCTTGCGCCCGGAAAAAAAGGCGGGGATGCTCCGGATAAATATCAAGAGCTCTGCCCTGGAGCGGAAAAGACAGAAAAGCAAAGATCATTAATGCTGCGCTCAGCCGAAATCCGACAGAAGAATTCATTTTACTGTATCCCTCATCCTGAATTTTTTTTAAATAAAGCGGATAAGAAAAAGATTTTCACTCTTTAGCGGCATGTCAAGCATTTCTTTTGGGAGAATGAGAAGTTATTTATTTACAGGATTTCGAGAATCCCGCGCGCTGATGGGAGGAGAGAAAAGATATTTTTAGCAGGACAAAACACTAAGGACTTAATTTTCCTCTCAAACTTCTAAAAAAATCTACAATTTTTCTATCAAAGAAAGAGGCTCCGTATCTGGGAAGAGCGCCCATGATGTATATACCCTCACGAATCAGCTTGAGATACAGGCTCCGCGCCAACCCATTCTTCCCGCTGTTCAGCGCAGCAGATGCCAGGTTAAGATAAAGGATACCTTTCAGGCGCTTTAATTCCTCTCCTGCCTCCCTGGACCGGAAACTTTCCTCGAGCCTTTTCAATATGTCCCGGCAAAGCTCGACAGCCGGTTCAATTTTATCTTTGGAAATGTTTTCAGGCATGAAGCGTGAGTCATAGAGCAGCGCAGATCCGGAATCATCCACCTCGATACCGGCAAGGGCTTTCAGGTTCCGGCGGATCATGCTGGAAAAGGCCTGACGGCGAATAGAGGACTGGCACAGAAGGCTTATATTCTCGGAATGGACCCTGTATTTTACGAGCGCCTCGGGAATATTTGCTATCTTATAGCCCGAGGAGAGCATCCTCGACCAGAGGTCCCAGTCCTCGACAAGTTTCAAGTCGCTGTAGCCTCCCAAGCTGTTCGCAACCTCTCTTGAAAAAAACATGGTCGGGTGGGCCATGGAGTTCTCGGTCAATATTCTAAAACGAATAGCTTCCGGGTCGGCAGGTGTTTTAGTAATACCCAGGCGTTTTCCTTCCGGGTCAATCTTAAGGTACCAGGAACCGACAGCCGCAAATTCGGGATGCTGCTCAATGAAAGAGAACTGCTTCTCCAGTCTTTCCGGCAGGTAAATGTCATCTGCGTCCGCCCTGGCGATATAACGGCCCTGCGCCAGCTCAAGACCACGGTTCAGGGTTTTTACCAGTCCCAGATTCCGTTCATTATGCACCACGCGCAGTCTTCGATCCTGATAAGAATGAAGGATCTCGGCCGTGTTATCGGCGCTCCCGTCATCGATTGCCAGTAATTCGAAATCCTGGAAAGTCTGACTCAACAGGCTTTCCAGGGCATCTCTCAAATATCTTCCACAGTTGTAAACCGGAAGGAGAATGGATACCATTTTTTTTCCAGCGGATTTCTGCACCTGAATTGCTCCTTTTACAGCAGATTTTTTTCATCCTAATTTTCAATACCCGTATAAAACTCAACTTCAATCTATATAATGCATCTAGACTTAATCAGTCAAGATGTTGGACTATCATCATTTTCTTGACCTTTATGGCTTCGTTTCCTATTCTTAAAAGTATAAAATTGTTTCAGCTCAATTCAGTAATGCAATTAGCGGGCCGGCATCCTTTTTGCAAACCACCGATGGTGGTAGATAGACTTGCTGTCTTGAAATAAAGCAAAAAGGATGCCGGCCCGCTCCAATGCCTGAACAGAATCGGGTAAAGGCAAAACTACAATTTTAACAATCTGAGAAAATGGGACTTACAACTAAATTGGAAATCCCGCCATTTTTATGAAATAAGCCAAGCAGGAGACTGATATTGAACCAAAAAAACAAAATCTGCTTTTCGGTTGTCATACCTACATATAATGAAGAAGCCCCGATCGGTCATGTTCTTGAATCTTTAAGAGATTTTCTTCTTTCTTTTTTAACGGAAGAGGATTTTGAAATTATTGTGGTCGATGATGGTTCAACCGATGCAACAGCAAAAAATGCTTCTGCGGTATCCGGAGTCCGGGTAATAAGACGGCCGAAAAATATGGGATATGGTGCAACAATAAAAACAGGGATCCGGAATGCTAAATTCGAATGGATTTTTCTGATGGATGGGGATGGACAGCATAAACCAGAGTCCATAAATGATTTCTTGCAAGCTATTGAAGAGGGCTATGATATGGCAATCGGCGCCCGAGAGAAAAGATCTTATACACTTTGGTACCGTGAGCTAGGTAAGAAGCTGATGAAGATTGTAGCCAACCTTCTGGCCGATGAAAAAATCCCGGACCTGAACTCCGAGATGCGAGTTTTTAATAAAAAGGTGTTTACTAAATATGAACCTCTTTATCCTAATGGTTTCTCGATTACTACCGCCATGACACTGGCATTTATGGGTGACGGTTATACAGTGAAATTTATACCAATAACCACCTTGCCCAGAGTGGGAAGAAAGAGTAACGTAAAAATAATTCGTGATGGCCTAAATACCCTGATTATTATTTTAAGGGCAATCAGCCTCTTTAATCCCTTGCGGGTTTTTATACCCACTTCTGTTGCAATCGGCTTGCTCTGTATTGTTTACAGTATTTTCGGTTTCATGATAGCCAGCCGTATCCCCAGAACCTCGATAATATTGATTGTTGTCAGTGTACTTATTTTTCTCTTCGGGATCCTGGCCGACCAGTTAGCTCTCTTGCGCAAGCAGCATACCAGCGATCAAAACAGAGCGTTTTAATACTGGTAATTTATCCTTATTCAGACATGAAAGATATTACAACAGGAAAATTTAGCTGCCGCCTCTGTAGCCAAAAATATTTCCAGTCCAAATATTTTACAAACAATTGCTATATCGTTGAATGCAATTTTTGCGGTCTCGTTCAGCTCGCTAATAATCCTGCGCCGGAAGAATTGGGTTCGCGTTACGCTGAAAACTACTTCAAACATGGAAAGTATATCCAGGATTATTCCGCGCTTAAAGAACAAGAAAGAAGATTAGCCTTTCTTAAGCGATGTAAAATAAAACCCGGAGCTAAAATCCTGGATGCCGGATGTGCGACTGGTGATTTCATTACTGCGGTCAAAAATGATTACCAGGTGTGGGGACGTGATATTTCCGAGTTTGCGATTCAAGAAGCCAAAAGACTTAATCCAGAAATAAAAGAAAGACTATCCTCAGGACCTCTCGAGGAGCTGGACTTTTCTGGAGAGGAGTACGATGTAATTATTATGTGGGATGTGATCGAGCACCTGCCTGATCCGCTATCAGTGGTAAAAAAGCTGAAATCCGGTTTAAAACACGGTGGTCTACTTCTTCTTTCAACTCCGAATATCGGGGCCTTTATGGCGCGTCTAATGGGAAAACGCTGGGCCTTAATGACTCCACCGGAGCATATTACTTTCTTTAATCGTAAAACAATCACAAAGCTGCTCCATAGCTGCGGCCTTGAGATGTTCGAATGGAAAACCCGAGGTAAATGGGTAAACTTAGGATTCATGATCTATAAAATATCCAGGGTATTCCCAAAACTGGTCCCTGATCCGGTTGTCAATTTCTTTAAGAAAAACAGATTCGGCAGAATCCCGATCTATATTCCAACTGGAGATATCCAATACGTTGGAGCGAGAAAAAGATAAAGTTTCGGAAATTCAAGTCAGACAGCCTTTTCTCAGGGAAAAGATCAGCTCAAGCAAAGGTAGAATAGTCGGGCTTTTGGTGAGGAGCTTGAAAGGGCTGTTTACGGCCTGACCCAGTATACTGCAAGCAGCCTGGTCAAATCCATATTGCTGACTTTATGTGCCTGGCTTATAGTATCTCTGGTCTTTTTACTGCTTGCCTGGATAGTGAATATTCATATTCCCTGTTTTCATGCCTTGAACCTTTTCCCGATTTTCAGCCGGGGGAGTATGGTACCGGTCATAATTGCCGGTTTAGGTACAAGGGAGTTGATCCTGAGTTACTGCCTCCGCTTTTAGGGATAGCTCCTGAAAGAACTGTGATCTTCTCGATGCTGCTTTTTCTGGTTACAATTCTTTTACCGGGACCTGCTTCAGCTTTTTTCCAATATTCAGGGAAATAAAATGTCTGTTGAATTGAGAGATCGTGATTTATTTAATATAATTGTCGGCAAATATGCCAGAAAAGACTTGGTAGAGTCTTCATCTCTAGCTCGGAAATATAGACTTATGGCAGCAATCGGGCCAGTGCTGGAAAAATTGGGAAATCTCGGGACCATAATAGATATCGGCTGTGGTATCGGCAGCTCCGCCAAATATTTAGAAGGGCTGTACGAACATTATATCGGGATCGACCAATCTGATGAAATGGTCAGATATGGAAAATTAATTTTTCAGGACAATACGAAAGTTGAATTATTGGCCCTGAATGTGAAGTCTCAACAATTGCCGCAGAATGTAGCTGATGTGATCCTTTCTCTAGGTGCCCTTCATCATATGACCGAACTTGATGAAGTTATTCAATCACTGACTAGAATGGCCAAGCCTGGTGCTTCCCTGATAGCTATAGAGCCACAAAGAAAAAATCCGTTGCTGCAGTTGATGCGTCATATCAGAGGACTTGTCGATTCATCCTATTCAAAAGAACAGTCTTATTTTACTGGCCAGGAGTTAAAAAACCTTTTCCAAAAGCACGGACTTACTGATATTTCTATTTCCTATTATGGATTTATATCCCCGCCTTTCGCTGAAATCATATTCCAGCCCCAAGCGCTGGCCATACCGCTGTCTCGACTAGCGGTCGCCTGCGATCGATGGCTCGACAGCAATTTGCCGGGATCTTTGAAAATATTGAGCTTTGGACTAATTATCAGGGGAAAATTCAAAAGCAGGTAACGGTCTTCTCTTTCCATTTATAGTCTCTTTGCTAAATAAAAAGCGTATCTCAAGTCTTTAAAATATATTTTTTCCTGCGATTTTATATCAAGCCCACCTTTTTTAAAAAGCTCTTAATCTCTAAATCATAAAAATAATAATTATGTATCTATTAGCAAAAAGTAAAAACTTTAAATCATGGCCGCTAAAACTGCTCTTTGGCATTGGGCTTTTGCTGCTTATATTTCACAAATTACAGACAAGTGTAATTCCCGGTATTCTGGCTGAGATTAAAATTGTCTGGCTTCCAGGAATTATTGTTATTTACTGGATCTTTTTTTCCATCAAAACCTTACGCTGGATAGCCCTGTTCAGTAACCAGGGGTTTAAGTTGAGAAAATTTGACACGTTCAGGGCATATTTTTACAGTGCTTTTATCGGGCTTATCACTGTAGGCCAGGCAGGCGATTTGCTAAAGATGTATTCTATCAAAAATATGTCAACAAGAGCGGATACAAATCCTAAAAATCTTACTCTCGGTGAGGCGGGAGTAAGCGTTCTTATCGAACGTTTTATGGAATTCGCCCTCTACTTGTTACTAGGTGGTCTTATTATAATAATCTTGATAAAAGATTTTTCGCATTCCGGATTATATTATTTTATTCTGGTATCGGCTGCTGCATTCCTGGCAGTAATTTTCCTGCTTTGTACTTATAGCCGGAATATATGGCTGAGACTGGAAAAGGTTGAACTTAATCGAGGTAAGTTATTCAATTTGATTGTGAGAAACCTGAAAGGGCTGTTTTACGGCCTGACTCAATATTCCAGAAACGGGCTGCTTATACCAATAGCATTGACCTTTTGTGCCTGGCTTACTGTATCTCTGGTATTTTTAGTGCTTGCCTGGATGGTGAATATTCATATTTCCTATTTTCACGCCTTGATCCTTTTCCCGGTCGTCAGTCTTGTGAGTATGATCCCGGTCACAATTGCCGGTTTCGGCACAAGGGAACTGGCACTGATTTACTGCCTCAGTTTCTATGGAGTTGCACCTGAAAGAACCGTAATTTTTTCCCTGATGATTTTTCTGATCACCTTTCTTTCACTGGGACTGGCTTCAGCATTTTTCCAACTGATTGGGTTTATAAGTATTGGGAGAAAGAAGTGAAAATAAAGCTTATTTCTCTTATTCCCCTGGCAAGTCTTGTATTATTTGGCCTCAGGGAATTTCTTTTCCCATCCGCTTTTTCCGTACTGATTTTCTATCTGCTTATTTTCAATACCATTTTTCTGCCGGGCTTTGTGCTGGCATTTTTAAGCTTCAGACACAAGTCTTTCACCTTGCCGGAATGGGTAGCACTGTCCGCATGTCTGGGATTTGCGGTCGAGCTTCCCCCCCATCTCTTAGCTTATATCTTCAAAATCCCGGTGGAAAGCCTGCTGATCTTAATCTTATTGCTGATAAGTCTACCCAGCGCGATTATTTTTATCTTCTTAATCAAAAAAAATCGGCCGGATCTACAACCGGCATGGAAAACCCCAGAGCAAAGAAAGGCCTGGTATCTATTCTGGGCATTAAGCGCCGGTGTAGTAATTGCTTCTTTTCTCCTCCTTGGCAATATCGATTATTCCGCAGACTTTTACGGTGAGACCGCATTCATCTTAAGAAACGCCATAGATCCAAAATATTATCATTTGGAGTCCCATTTTAAGGGTAGTTTCATAGATGGAGCGCATACTTACATTATCCCTATCCTCTGGGAAACTGTTTTAGCTAAAACCTCTAACTTGCCGCCTTATGAGACCGTTCTCTATCTTCAACCGGTTTTAAGCATCGTTGAAGTTTGTGTTTATTTCTTTTTCTTCAACACTTTATTTAAAAACAAAACCCTGACCATATCTCTCTGCCTTTTGTTTTTCGTGCAAAGGACCTTGCTTAGGGGCCCTCTCGGCTCCTGGCAAATAACCAACCCGACCGCCCATATATCGCTGCTTATACTTTTACCCATTTGTTATGCTATGGCCCTCAGACATCTTGCGGAAAGAGATCGCGTTTACTTTTGCTTGACCGTGTTTCTCGGTGTGTCGCTCTTTTTGTTCAATACTACAAGCTGCGCCTTATTTTTTGTCGGACTCCTCTTTTTTGGATTGACCCACCTGATTTTCAATAAAAGCGATCTGAAAACCCATAAGTCTTTACTTCTGATAGGTTTTAGCGGAACATTGCTCATGCTTCCACTTCTGTTTCTCCGTTATTCTCACCCCGGCATGGAAACTTTTCAAGTTACCTACAAATATCACACCCACCGGGTGATTGAAACCGGTTGGTCCATGTTTTACATAAACCCGCTCGATGAGGTTTACCATAACCAGCTTGGATTACTTGCCCTGATCCTGTCACCTTGGCTGCTGACATTTCGAAGGAAGCGTTGGGCTTTATTTCTTTTTGCAATCCTGGTCATTCCCAACTTAATCAGATTTATTCCTCCTCTGACAACCTTTATATCCCATTTTATGACTTACCTGTTCGTGTATAAATTGAGTGGAATGCCGCAGTGGCTTCCAGTGCTCGGATTATTTCTATATCTGCTCATTGTCAAACTGGAAAGGCAAAAGGACAATCTCGGGGGGTGGGACGTATTTTTACGCAAGGCCGCGCCTTATATTGCATTCGCTGTCATGGCTTCTCTGGCTGGAGCAGGAATAATCACTTTTATTATCAAAAGCCCTCTCCTCCGCGCGAGCCTGAGAGAATTATTCCATTCTCTGGGGTTTCGGTTATTATGGGATCACAAACATCTGCTGATAGTTATATTGCCGATATTAAGCTGGGTAGTATTCGCTTCAGTTCTGGAGCTGGCAAAACGTTATTTCAGCCGTATGGAGAACGGAACTTATTTCCTGGGACTTAAGGCCGACTCCTCCGCCGCTTTAATATTTGCCTCCCTGTTCGCCTTGCTATCCTTTCTCTATGCGGCACCTGCAGCTTTTGTAAAAAAATATCAAGCTACCGGAAGGGTGGTTCAAAGTATTGAGGAACGCCTGGGCCCGCCGCCCGGAATGCGCTACCTGCAAGATAATGTGCCTGCTGGGCAAATTATTTTTTCTGATCCTTATACTTCCTGGGCTTTGCCTGCATACTGCAACCAGTACGTGTTCGTGGTTTATGCCCGGAGAGGTGGAAGTTTAAACAAACCCGATCACAATTTCAATCTGGATGAAAGACTGCGGTTCTGTGAAGATTTACTGGAAAGTGAAAAGATTTTGGAAGAGAAGGAATACAGAAAAATAATCGACTATGGCATATCTTACCTTTACCTGAGCCGCAGCCGCTCCAAAACAGTTATTTTCGAGAAGTTTGAATCTTTCCCGCAATATTTCCGAAAAGTGTTTGAAAGCGAAGAAGATACGGTTTACGAGGTGCTTTTACCTAATAAATAAGCCTGCTCAGAAGTCCTTAATTTTTTTTCTTGCAACTCTCAAATTTCTCATTTTCCCGCTGGAGACAAAATAGCTTGTTACATCTAACCTTATAATCCTTTAAAATCAGTTATAATCGCCTGCCCTCCAAAAAAACGCCTGTTGGAACTAGTCCTTGTTATAATCCATATCCATCCAGATCGCAAACAGGATCGACTGAAAGGTAATTAAGATGGTAAATACAAGAATAAGCATAGTTGTTTTCGGAGCTTCACCAATTGTCAGATACAAATAGAAAAAACGCGCGGTGAATGGGAGGATAATAAAGATCATGTTGAAAAAAGCGAACAGATAGAACAATACAAGCGGATGGAAATCACGGACAACATAGCGCTGCCAGAGACGTCTGAAAAACAGCCGAATCAGAAGCCAACTGGTTTTAGGGATATATTTCCAGAGCTTTATTTTACTTTTTTCCCGGCCATAGACTGGCTGAACTTTTATATTAGTGGCACGAAATCTCTGGATGTTCAGCATGCAGAGAATATCAGCGTTGTAACCGTATCCCCGGGTCATTGTTTCGATAGGAATCTGCCGCAGGGTGGAATTCTTGATCACAGTGTAAGCGCATTGGGGGTCCATTAAAGAATAATAGCCCGTGGCAAATTTAGTCAGTATGGTCAGCACCGAGTTTCCTAGAAAGCGGTAGGTCGGCATCAAGCTGATATTCTGATGGAGCAGCCTGTTGCCCTTGACATAGTCATAATTTTTCTCAATGATCAAATCGAGGAGACCAGGCAGGTCATCCGGGTGCATTTGGTTATCCCCGTCCATCACAGCCGTGATATCTATGTCGCTGTTTTTGCTGGCTATATATCCGTCTATCAAAGACTGCCCGAGCCCCTGGTTGGCTTTGTGGTCAATCAGCTGAATGCGGGGGTCCTTATTTTTCTGCTGCTGAATCAGTTCCTTTGTCCGGTCTGTGCTGCCGTCATTGACTACAAAAATGCGATCGACATAAACCGGCATCCCGCCAAGGGTCTCAGGGATAAGTTCTTCTTCGTTATACGCCGGGACAACAACCCCTATTTTTAGATTCTTGTACAATGAGGTTTTCCTTTAAAAAGTAATTTTTACCTCAATTGATTGTCTCGATCAATCCTTGTTTGAAGTCGGAGACAAATTCAATACCAAGTTTCTACCGAATTTTCGAGTTGTCAATATCGAAAACTTTTATCTCGCCCGGTACCCAGTCAGCATATCTTATCTCCTGATTCTCAATCTCAAGTATTTCTGCGATCATGCTGGCCAGTTCCCGGATTATAACTTTGATTCCTGAAGCACAGTTATAAAGTTCCCCCGGTGTTGATCTCCAGATCCTGCTGGGGATTATTCAGGCAAATAGTCTTTTTGGAAGCGGCCTGATGAAAGACTATTTCTACACCTGGGAAATATTTCTCAAGCCTGCCCACCTCGGTGATATAGCACTCGACCTCGTGAAAATTGAAATATTTTCTCTGATGGATCAGGTTCTCATGTTTGCCGGCAAAATAATTATCGATACTGACCGTCTCCACGCCTAGCCGGACCGGTTCTTCGACTATGTGGCCTCCGATAAATCCGGCGCCGCCTGTTACCATGGCTTTCTTAAAAGGAAAACTAATCAATCGATCTCTCCTGTGTTTCTTCTATTTACCTGGAAAACCGAAGATCTGTGTGCAGGTTTACTTTTGACTGATAGCTAGAGCCTCGGCAATGATCAACTGTTACCTTTAAGCTTTTGTCTTAGCAGGGAGACGCCTTGCCGGGAATGTGCCCGAGTGGATCTATTTTTTCCCGGACTCCGGGATAAGCAGCGAGTTCTCAAGCCGGTATTTCAGCTTGCATCGCGGGCAGACAGTCGCTTTTTCGAATTGAGGCAGAACCTGTCCGCACTCGCAGACCCATCCCTTTCTCACTGCAGGCAAGCCCAGCATCAGCGCATAGTCCGGCACGTCTTTTGTCACCGCGGCTCCGGCGCCGATAAAGGCGTGCCTGCCGATTGTATGTCCGCAAAGGATAGTGGCATTGGCCCCTATCGTGGCGCCCTCTTTAACCAGGGTCTTACGGTAAAACTCCGAGCCCCGCTGAGGGTACTTGCTCCTTGGATCGGTGACATTGGTAAACACCATCGAAGGTCCGCAGAAAACATAGTCTTCCAGCTCGACTCCTTCGTATACCGAGACATTGTTCTGAATCTTGACAAAGTTGCCGATCTTGACATTGTTACCCACATTGACATTCTGGCCCAGCGAACATTTTTTCCCGATCTTGACATGGGATTGAATATGACTGAAATGCCAAATCCTGGTGCCTTCGCCGATCTCTACATCTTCATCGACAACGCTGGTCGGGTGCACAAAATAGTCCAATGGTTTATTTTCTTTTTTGGGAACTTTCTGCCGGGACAATAGATTTTCAGAGGCCATTTCAAGTATCTCGAGCACATCTACCGCATTCTGACTATCGGCAATCTCTATTGGGGTTCCACCGAGATGCCCAACAAAGTAGATAAGCTCTTCAGTGAGCGGCATGCTCTTAGTGTAGGGAATAATATCCGTAGGTCCATCGCGCCGGATAGGCTCCCCCTTGATCCAATCGATTCCCTTTTCATAAAAGAGGATATCTTTATCTTCTGAGGAATCCTCGAAAGAAAGCATGCCCTTTGAGCCTATGATAACCCAGCGGTGCTCCTTGAACGGGTGAAGCCAGCTGACAAAAATATGGCCTACGACATTGTCCGGATAGCGCAGAAAGGTCATGGTTGTGTCGTGAATATGAGGCTGGAGAAAGGCTCCGCCTCTGGAAACGACTTCTAGAGGGAATGATTCCGTGAAATACTGAAAGACTGAGATGTCATGCGGTGCAAAGCTCCAGAGGATATTTTCCTCGGTCCTGACTGTGCCAAGATTCAGCCTGTTCGAGTAAATATATTCAAGCTTCCCGATTTTCCCTTGCTTTATCAGGTCTTTAATCTTTCTGATTGCGGGATGGAAGAGCAACACATGCCCGACCATCAGGTTCACCCCATGCTCCTGGGCCAGGTCTTTAAGACGTCGAGCCTCGGAGGCTTTCAGCGTGATCGGCTTCTCGATAAGCAGAGGCTTTTTATGCCTGATAATGAGTTCCCCGATCTCGAAATGCGTCTCGGCCGGCGTTGCCACCGTAAAGCCGTCAAAGTTCTCGTCAAGGGCCTCCGATACAGTGCTGAAAATCTTTAGATCCGGGTAATCCCTGGCAAATCGATTTCGCGTGGCCTCGTCGATTTCAACAACGCCACCCAGGCATCCCATATGCGCCAGTTCCCGGATGTGGTTTTTGCCCCATTTCCCAGCCCCAATTACACAAACTTTTACACCCATAAAATTCTCCGGTTTTCACGAGCACTTATAACTGCGCTTTATTAACCAATTCCGGTAAATCGGAAATCAATTGTATCTCACGCCGCATAATCTCTTTGATTCATACCGGTTAGACGATGACATGCCTCTTTATCCCAACCCGCGGCTAAATGCCCGGCATAATATATTCTACAATTTGTGCATATAGCATGCCATTCAGCGATCAGTCATATAATCTCTTCAGACTACAAACTCGTTGTATTTTGTGCATCAAATTTTTCAAATGAGATTTTCTCCGGTTCCAAACCTCTTTCTTTCAAAGTGATTAAATACTCCAGCATTTTATCGAGGCGTTCGGGAACTCTATCATCATCTATCAGAAAAGATTCCCGGATCCGGGAGTCCATCTCACCCACGAGCTCACCCTCGCCCCTGGAAAGCTTCTCCAGTTTCTCGCTCAACCGCTCAAAAAACAGATCCATGTCGTCCTCATACAGCATGCACCTCTTGAATTCTTGCTTGATTTCCGGATAAATTCTGAACCCGGACGAAAATGCGCAAATCGGCATGCCAAGGCTCAGGGCTTCGATAAAAGCCGTACCCGGATAATCTATGATAACAAGGTCACTGGCTTTGATATACTCCATAAACATCGGCTTTTGACGAACAGTGCAATTGGGGAAATTCCCAGCGGCCAAGAATTGCTCGATAGGGTTATAATCTCTATCCGAATGATGGAGCTTGATTACCAAAAGGATGTCAGGAAAATCGTTGAACAGACTGACCAGTCTTTTCTGGAAGTTGTAAGTCACTGTACTGGAGTCAATGTGGTTGGGATTCGCCCAGATGGGCCTGAAAAGGTTAACAGCATAGGTAACTATTTTACGATATTTCTTGCCCAGAAGATCGGACCGGAGCTTTGCAGCGTTGCCAGGCGGGCGACGGCGGGAGATGGATAATTTAAGCGAACCTACCGGAAAAAAATTATCAAACTCGACATTGCTCCAATGCAACTGTTCTTTTAAGCCCTTTCCATAAGATAAAAAGCAGTCCTGGGCGTGATAATCCAGCAGCCTCGTTTGATTGATAAACATATAACCGTAACAGCCGCCATGCTGGTATACCGTAATTGGTATTCCCAGTTTCGCGGCAGCATACCACAGTGAAGTGGCGATCGGATTTACTTTAGGATATGGACTTAAAATCTGTGTTATCTTATAGCGCTCTAACATTTCAACGTGTTTCGGGTAGTAAAGGTTAATTGTATAGATGCCATGCCAGAAAACGATTTTTAACCTGTCCTCCATTTCCTTGCCATAATAAATCCCTTCCCAGGAAAAAAAATTGCGGAACCAACTGTCATTTTTCAGCTTCTCCCAAAAACTTTCGACCATCCTTTCCAGAGAAACTTGATCCGGCTTAGCTGGATTCTGCTCCTCCGCTTTTGGCTCCTCCGGACCGTTGAGCACTTCGGGCTCCTGATCGATATCCGGCCTGCTGGTACAGTTGTAAAGGTAAACCGGGTATTTCCCGGTTTTTACCAAACGATGGGCCAGGAACTCCAGGTCATAAGCCAGGGAAAGGAGCAGAATTCGTCTGTCCCCCGCTGCCCTGGGAGTGACCAGACGATGGGCAATGGATCGCAGCAGCCGGACGATAGAATATAAATGACTCGAATCCGCGGATTTATCTTTTTTGTTTGTAAAAGATTTCTCGAGGGGCGGTTTACATATAAACTCTCTCAAGGGGATATGCATCTTTTCAGCCAGTAGCCGAAGGCAGCGCGCAAAAAGGTCTGGTACCTTATAGTCCCTCGCTTTTTCCTGCTCTTTTTCGCCACTGTCAAAGCAGACAATTTCATCCGGTCGCTCGGCCTCGAGAAAGGCCTTTAGCCTGTAAAGATTAATCTCGATTTGAACAATAGAGCGGGCGAAAAAATATCCGTTTAGATCTAGAATGAGTTCAGGATATTTTCTTCTCAGCTCGGCAAATTGTCCAGTATGGTAATAACAGGGCTTCAATTTTTCGACAATTCTCAACTCCTCCCTGTCCAGCTCTTCAAAAAAAGCGTACTGGCCGAGTATCTTGTATTCAATGTTTCTTGACTCCAGTTCCCACATGGCCCGCGGGGATAAAGCCACCCATTGAAAATCATCTCCCTCTATTTTCTCAAGTGCCAGATCCACCTGGACACCGTCTTCGACAAAGACGAAACATTTCATCACACTTTCTCCATTTACAACAACATGCCAAACTTACCACAGAGGTAAAGAACAAGCGCGCAATCTAACCTGCCACAAGGCCAGGATCAATTTAGACGGATTGTCCATTTATTTTTTTCAAACTTAAAAGATAAAATTCTGCTATTATGTGAGCACCATTCATAATTAACCGTGAATCAACCGGATACCGAATTGTGGATTTCCTGACTGGATTCTCATCTTCCTGAATTTTTATATTCAGGTTAAATCTTATAAAATCAAACCAGGATCATCTAGACTACAGGTATTTATCTTAAGTTATGTTTAGTTTACATTATTCATTAAACAGATAAAGTAAGGAATCCCCGTAAAGTATATTTACCGCTTGGATCGCGCAGCCGCTCTGCTGCCTTGAGGTAAAACCCGGCTCTTTTAACCAGCATAGAAAGAGAACTCATGCTGAAAATATGAAAATGGTCTATATTAAACTCCTGCCGTTCAGGGCCTGCTTTTATTGCAGCTTCACCATCCGGCAGTTCCACATAAACGAATCCTCCTTCTAGAAGGTTTTCTTTAGCTTTAGCGAGCATTGAAACAGGATCCTTAACATGCTCAAGTACCTTGTTAAAAGTAACTACATCGAACTTACCCAAATCTCTGTATTTCAAGAAATCTGCGCAGACAGCCTTTATGCCTACAACCTTTTCCGCATGATTGCAGGACCGGGGATCAGGATCGAGCGCCGTAGGGTCCCAACCCGCTTCTTTCATTTTGTACGGAAAAACGCAGAGGCCCGACCCAATGTCAAGCAGGCTGGGCTTGCGCTCAGAAAATCTCGCTGCGGGAAAGTGGTTCCGCGCAAAATCCAGGATCCTCTTCACCCTCCCCGTATTGTCGGATTGGGAGGGGGGAAGTGCAATTATTTTCTCGAAAGTCCTCCTGATACCGTCCTGATCTATATATTTTTTATCTACATACTCACCGCGGTACATATTGCTCGAAACCATTTTGTGTACCGAGATGAAATGTCCACAAAGACCACAGAGAAACAGATCACGCCTGTATTCTCCAAAAGAACTGAAATCGAAAGTCGTCTCACCCTCTGGGGGTGTTTTAAAAGTATGAATTCTCTTAAAATCCCCGGCTCCACAGAGACAACTCAACAAGTTGGTATTAACTGGTGAGTTAATCATATTTACAAACCAATGATAATTACCATAAGTTTCAGCTTTTATAAGGCCGTAAAAAAATCGGCTTGCTATTTGTCCCACGATTATACAGAAATCCCAATTCATAAGCTGACAAAAAACCAAAGAAACCACACTCTTTACGAATTGGTCTTCACCTTAGGAAACTGAATATTCTCTTTTATCATATTATTTATTAATTGTCATCAGAGTCCGATTCAGGATCAGTTTAAGCCCGTTCGTGATAATATTACGCCCCATGGAATCCCGGAAAGTGAAATGCCGGATAGGCTGATCAGGCCTGAGCGGCAGATCCAGATCCATGATCATTTCCTCGAATTCCATCGATTTAACACTGTCCCCGATCAACCTGCTTATCGAGGCCTGCGAGTGCTGGTTCCAGTCGATCCGCCAGAGCCCCTTGGTAATCTCCTGGGTGTTGTCACAATACTGGAGCCTGACCTCAATATCATGTTTGTTAAACAGTCCTGTCGCAAAAATAAAGCCATCTTTTTCACAAATATCCAAAATTTTTCTTAAAGGCCGTTCAATATCCGGGAAAATCTGGAGCATGCTTACGCACAAGACCAGTTCAAAGGTCTCGGGTATATTGAATAAGTTATCGTTAATAAACCTGGCCCTGGCCAGTCCGGGAAAACTTCTGGCAGTTTCTATGAATTCGGGAGTGATATCGTACCCTGTAAACTCCCAGTGTGGAAATTCCTTAAGCAGAGCATAGATAAACTCGCCGTTGGCACAGCCCACATCTGCCACTCTTAAGGCGCGCTTGACATCAACAGCTTTTTTGATCCTCGAGATAATAAACTTGAAATCCTCTTTGGTCTTTTCGTACCTGTCTGTCTTCGAGTACGGGCTCAGAGCAGGGAAAGGCCTGTACTTGGCTGCCTTTCTTTGCATGTATTCCCTGAAATCCAGGTATTCATTATAGGAAACGAGTGCAGCTCGCGTGGCGCCTTGCTGCTCAATGACAATCTGCTCGCCTTCTTTATTAAGCTTGTCCAATGCAGGACCCAGGTTCTGTTTCAGATCTGCAACACTCAGAGTCTTCATCAAGGGCCTCCAATTTATTCAAAAGAAATATTTTTTCTTTGAAAACGAGAAAACACTCTCAACAGAAGTTCAATGTGGGAAACGATCCAAGCGATACTCCAGAAAATAGATATCTTCTATCCGGGCAATGCTTCTGCAGCAAAAAGGCTTTCAAGTTCAAGAGGTATATTTTCAATCAATTTTTGTCAATCTCCCTGCTTCTTGCCAGTTCCGTTCAAGGAATTTGCCAATCAAGTGACTGGTATCCGCTTCAGATGGAAGAGGCTATCCACGATGCCGTTCAATCCAGCCTCAGCCGTAGGGTAGCAAATGATTCCATCTTTCTTGAGCATCTCCATTACCAGATCTGAGTAGCGGAAATCGAACCCTTCAGGATAAGAGTAAAATTTTTTCGATAGTAAATTGTGAATGAAGCTCCCGAACAAAATAGGCATGATGAGAGGTCTCAGTTGTGAGAACAACTATTTTCATTTTTCTTCCTCAGCCTGGAGCATATCCGGAGTGATCGGCTCTCCCTGGCTGACCGGCCTGGCAAGCAGTTTGCCAAGCACGACATGTTCTTTCCCCGGAGGCAGTCCATTCCCCGGACGGACCCAGGTAATATCTTGCCAGCTCAGCCTGGTCCCTTGAGGCAAGTCTTGTGCGGCGGCGATTGACCTGCGCAAGGAGTTGACCATCTCATTTTCGCATTCCTGGAGTACTTTCTCCCCTGAACCCAGCATGCTTGAAACATTTTTTACTCTTTGGACCAGGAGGGTCATCTCGTTTGGATCTGCTGATAACTGATGGTCCCGGAAAGCGGAATAATTTTTGTCCTTGGTAAAATGTTTTTCTATAATGCGGGCCCCAAGAGCCGCGGCTATGGCTGGGGCTTCTAGACCCATGGTATGATCCGAATAGCCCACCGTGCAGTTCAATTTCTCTTTTAGATAACTTATGGCGGAAAGGTTCGCCTGGTCCAAGGGAACCGGGTAACTGGCCACACAGTGGAGTACAGCCAGCTCCTGGTTTATGCCCTCCCCGTCCCAGATACGCTCGATCAGGGATTTTACATATTGAATCTGAGCCAGACCGGCCAGACCGCTCGAAACTATTACCGGCTTACCGAATGCAGCGACCCGCTCGATCAGGGGATAAAAAGTGTTGTCACCTGATGCGATCTTAAACGCTGAGACAATGGAACTCAAAAACTCTGCGCTTCCCAGATCGAAAGGCGTGGCCAAAAAAAGCAAACCTGCCTCTTTGGCAAACCGGCTTAGTTTCTCGAATTGGGAGTAAGTCAATTCAAAAGACTTTAGCTGGGCAAAGCGCTTCTCCAGTTTGGGGCTGATCAAATACTCAGCGCGAATGACCTGGAACTTGACAGCCCGGGCGCCGGTTTCCGCTGCCAGGCCGATCAGCTCCTCAGCCAGGGTGTAACTGCCCTCGTGGTTATTGCCGATTTCAGCGACAACCAGGACTTCTTTTTGGGTGTTAAATTTATCTAT
>DATKXY010000102.1:0-45973 GCA_035528795.1 archaeon
TCGTTTCAACCGCTTTAACTGACGCTGCCTCGGTTAACTCAGGCATGTTTCGAGGACGTCTACTCATAGAGGCACCTCCCATAAAAGGGTTGTACCTCAAATATAATTAAAACTCATCTTGAACGCAAATTGGTATAAAACCTGGTACGTTAAGCAAGCTGCTTAAGCACACAGGTTTAAGTCCTGATGATATTTAATAGCGCATGTACCTTGTTCATAAAAAAGCGGGAGCCCGCTAAAAGCTCCCGCTTTTTCTGTTGCTACTTTTCAGACCAGCGCCCTTACTTTGTCTGGTCTTCGACTTTGGCGCCGCTTTCTTCCTTGAGCACAGCGTGGGCTGCGGCCAGGCGGGCGATAGGCACCCGGTAGGGCGAGCAGCTAACATAGTTCATGCCCACCCGGTGGCAGAACTCGACACTACTCGGCTCACCGCCGTGCTCGCCGCAGATCCCGACCTTAAGGTTGGGGCGGGTCTTGCGGCCGCGCTGGATCCCCATCTCGACAAGCTGGCCGATCCCCTCCTGGTCCAGCACCTGGAATGGATCATCCTCCAGGATGCCGTGCACCACGTAGCTGGCCAGGAACTTGCCTGCGTCGTCCCGGCTGTAGCCGAACCCCATCTGGGTCAGGTCATTGGTGCCGAAAGAGAAGAACTCGGCGTGCTCCGCGATTTTATCGGCAACCAGGCAGGCGCGCGGGATCTCGATCATGGTGCCGACCATATAGTGGATTTTGAACCCGTATTCGCTGAACACTTCCTCTGCAGCCTTATCGATGACCTTTTTCTGGTTGTCGAACTCGCCCACAGTGCCGATCAGCGGGATCATTACCTCGGGCTTGGAATCGATATTCTCTTTTTTCTTGAGTTGGCAGGCCGCCTCAAAGATTGCCCTGGCCTGCATCCTGGAAATTTCCGGATAGGTGATCCCGAGACGGCAGCCGCGGTGCCCGAGCATGGGGTTAAGCTCGTGCAGCGAGTCGACCTTGGCCTTTACTTTTTCGACTGATACGCCCATCTCGCGAGCCATCTCGGCCTGGTTTTCATCTTCCTGGGGCAGGAACTCATGCAGCGGCGGATCGAGCAGGCGGATCGTCACCGGCCGGCCTGCCATCACCTTGAAAATGCCGTAAAAATCATCTCTCTGGTAAGGCTGGATTTTGGCCAGGGCTTTTTCGCGGCCCGCGACATCATCTGAAAGGATCATTTCGCGCACGGCCTTGATCCGGTCCCCCTCGAAGAACATGTGCTCAGTGCGGCAGAGTCCGATACCCTCGGCCCCGAAATCGAGGGCCACTTTGCTGTCGTGGGGGGTGTCGGCATTGGTGCGCACGCCGATCTTGCGGATTTCATCCGCCCATTTCATGATTGTGCCGAAATCTCCGCTGAGATCCGGTTTCACTGTGGACACCTGTCCCAGCATCACCTGGCCGATCGAGCCATCGAGCGAAATCCAGTCGCCCTGTTTGACTTCCAGGTTATTGGCCTTGAACAGCCTGTTTTTATAGTTGATCTCGATCCCGCCGCAGCCGGCCACGCAGCACTTTCCCATCCCGCGGGCGACCACAGCGGCATGGCTGGTCATCCCGCCGAAAGCGGTCAGGATGCCCTGGGCCACGCTCATGCCGCCGATATCCTCCGGAGAGGTCTCGATACGCACAAGGATCACTTTCTCGCCCTTCTTGGCCCACTCCTCTGCATCATCGGAATGGAACACGACCCGGCCGCTGGCAGCCCCTGGAGAAGCCGGAAGCCCCTTGGCAATAACCTGTTTTTTGGCTTTAGGATCGAAAGTGGGATGCAGGAGCTGGTCGAGCTGGGAGGGTTGGAGTCTCGAAACAGCGGTTTTCTTGTCGATCAGGCCCTCTTCGACCATATCCACGGCGATTTTCACTGCTGCAGCGGCGGTACGCTTGCCTGTACGGGTCTGCAGCATCCAGAGTTTTTTCTGCTGGATAGTGAACTCGATATCCTGCATATCGCGATAGTGTTTCTCGAGCTTATTATAAATATCATCGAGAGTTTTATAGGCTTCAGGCATCTCTTCTTCCAAAGTCTGCTGGTCTGCAGAGGTTTTGGTGCCTTTGTTTACAGGCTGCGGAGTGCGGATACCGGCAACTACATCCTCACCCTGTGCGTTCAACAGGTATTCACCATAGAATATATTCTTTCCGGTGGCCGGGTCTCTGGTAAATGCCACGCCGGTGCCGCAGTTTTCACCCATGTTGCCGAACACCATGGCCTGCACGTTTACCGCCGTACCCCAATCATCCGGAATCCCGTTAAGCTGACGGTACTTGATCGCGCGGGCGCCGTTCCACGAGCCGAAAACAGCCTCGATAGCGCCCCAGAGCTGTTTCCATGGATCCTCGGGGAAATCCAGTCCTCTGCGCTCCTTGACCAGCGCCTTGAACTCTGAAACCAGCTCCTTGAGGTCCTCTGCGGTGAGCTCGGTATCAAGCTTGACACCGCGCTCCTCTTTCTTTTTCTGCATAACGACTTCAAACGGATCCTCTTCATCCTTGCTTTCGGGCTTGAGTCCCAGAACCACATCGCCGTACATCTGCACGAAGCGTCGGTAGCTGTCCCAGCCGAAACGCTCGTTGCCGCTTTTTTTAATCAGCCCTTTGACTGTCTGCGCATTGAGCCCCAGGTTGAGAACCGTATCCATCATTCCCGGCATGGACACCCGGGCGCCGGAACGCACTGAAACCAGCAGCGGGTTTTCCGGGTCGCCGAACTTGGAGCCCATGATTTTCTCGACATAGGCCACGGCCTCCCGGATCTGCTTGTCCAGTTCGGGCGGATAATTGCGGTTCATTTTATAATAGACTGTACACATTTCAGTAGTGATAGTAAATCCTGCCGGGACCGGGATGCCGAGGTTACTCATCTCTGCCAGGTTCGCTCCCTTGCCTCCCAGCAGGTTTTTCATTTCAGCAGCCCCATCGGCCTTACCGGCACCGAAATTGTAAACGTATTTAGCGCTCATCTTATTCCTCCAAAAGTAATTAATTATCGACAAACTTTTTTTCGGGTACCAATGGAAGCTGGAGCCTCAGCCAGCTCCCGGAGTCAAAGGGATATATCATAAATATGAATAGCCTGTTTTAAAAAAATTGGCTGTCCAACAGGGAGGGCTGGAGATCTTCATACATTTTCTTACTGAAATTTTTTTCAAAAGGTACGGCATAATTTCCGTTAAAACAGGCCAGACAATAGTTTTCAGCTTTAAGACCTGTCTCTGTGAACAGGCCTTCCTCGCTCAGATAACCCAGGGAATCGACCCTGAGGTAGGTTTTTATCTCATCGACAGTGTGGCTCGAACCGATAAGTTCGCTGCGTGTGGGCGTGTCGATCCCGTAGTAACAAGGAAAACGGATCGGCGGGCTCGAGATACGCATGTGCACCTGGTTGGCGCCAGCCTGACGGATCATTTTCACCAGCCTGCGGCTGGTCGTGCCGCGGACAATCGAATCATCCACCAGCACCACATTTTTACCGGAGAGAACCTCGCGTACCGGATTGTATTTTATGCGGGCATTGATGTCACGGATTGACTGGCTGGGATGAATGAAGGTCCTGCCTACATAGTGGTTGCGGATCAGGCCCAGGTCGAAAGGAATTTTGCTTTCCTCTGAGAAACCGAGGGCTGCCGAGTTGCTGCTGTCCGGAACGGAAATAACGATATCCCCCCCAGGCACGGGATGCTCGCGCGCAAGCCTGCGCCCGAAAAGCCTGCGGATCCTATCGACGCTGTGGCCGAAAACTATCGAGTCCGGGCGCGAAAAATAGATCAGCTCGAATACACACTGCTGGAGTTGTACCCGCGGGAAAGGTTTGACACTTTTAAGATCATCTTTGCAGAATATGATTATTTCACCGGGTTCCACATCCCGCAGATAATCGGCGCCGATAAGGTCGAAGGCGCAAGTCTCGCTGGCCACCACCCAACCCTCGCCAAGCCGTCCAATGGAAAGAGGCCGGTAACCGCGGGGGTCACGAGCCGCATAAAGTTGATTGTTGATCAGGATCACCAGACACCAGGCGCCTTTCACCTGGTTCAGGGCATCGGCAATTTTATCCCCAGGGTCTTTAAAAGTGGAGCGGGCAATTAAATGCAGGATGACCTCCGTATCGGATGAGGATTGGAAAATCGACCCTTGATCCACGAGTTCCTTTCTGAGCTCGATTGTATTGACCAGATTGCCGTTGTGCCCAATGGCGATAAAACCATCCTTGAAATTACTGGTCAAAGGCTGGATGTTCCGGGTTCCGCTGTCGCCGGTGGTGGAATAACGGTTGTGGCCGATTGCTGCGGAGCCTTTCAGCGAGGGCAGGAGCGCCGGATCACGAAAGATGTCCACCACCAGGCCGAGATTTCGATGGGTAAAAAAGTGATCGCCATCAGCGGAAACGATTCCCGCGCTCTCCTGGCCGCGGTGCTGAAGGGCATAGAGGCTGGAATAAGCAAATTCTGCAGCTTTGGGTAAATTAAAAGCTCCGAAAACACCGCAATATTCCCCTAAACCGCCTTCATGCTGCGGACATCCAGAACAAGCTGAAGATTTTAAAGGATGGCTCATATTGAACGACATTTCCGTCCATGACGAGGATGCTCTTACCGTGACTGTCAAAGAAGCGCTGAGAACTCTCGCCTGAGGTTTGGCAAGAACATCAAAGACTAATAAAATAAAGATTTTAGATTTATTGGGCAAGGTATTTTTCGGCTGGAAATAGTGAATGCTCCTGAAAGGGGCATCAGGGGTTCTTTTCAGGCAGCCTGGCAGCCGCTCCCAGGAGGATTGCTTTAATTATACCCCAGATGATATAAATAAAAGCAGTCGGAAAGAGAAGCAGTTCCCAATAGTAAAAAAGGATGAAAAGCACTGCGAGAAATGCAATCAGGCCCAGTTTACCTTTTAAAGTAAGCAGCTTGAAGCGGGGCAAGGCAGGATACTCGATATTACTCACCATGAGGCCCGCAAGCCCCAGGATCATGAAAAACAGAAATCGAGTGTAGTTGATATCGTGGAGTAACTGCTGGAAAAAGGGAGTCCTGCTGAAAGGCACGAAACTGATCAGGGCCGCGGCGGCCATGGGAATCGGCAGGCCCTTGAATTTTGTCTTGCCGGCACCTTTGGTCTCGACATTGAAACGCGCCAGACGGAGGGCGCCGCAAAGCACAAAGAGAAAGGAAACAAGCCAGGACCATTCACCATGAGCTCTGAGAAAAAACTGGAACATGATGATTCCCGGCGCAATACCGAAAGAGACAATGTCGGCCAGTGAGTCGAGCTCAACGCCGAAACGGCTCTCCGTATGAGAAAACAATGCCACTTTGCCATCGATAAAATCAAGAAAAGCCGCCACCACGATCAGCCAGCAGGCGAGCGACAGATCGTTGCGCATTGCGCTGATCACCGAAAAGAAGCCGCACAGAATGTTCCCGGCGGTAAATGCACTCGGCAGGATAAATGTCTTTTTTCGCGGTGGATTTCTCATGGAAGCTCAGCCAGGATAGTCTCGCCAGCAGTAACCCTCTCGCCGGCAGTGACAAGAAAATGCACCTCCAGAGGCAAATATACCTCGACCCGGGAGCCGAACCTGATCATGCCGAACCGTTCTCCGCAACTGGCCGTATCACCTTCCCGGGTGCGGCAGACAATCCTGCGGGCAATAAGGCCTGCGATTTGCCTGACCATAACACGGGAACTCGATCCCTCTGTTTCGAGACCAAGGGAAAGGGCCTCGTTGTGAACGCTTGCCTTGTCCAGTGAGGCGTTGAAAAATTTTCCCGGGCGATATTCAATAAAGGCTATTTTACCGCTTACCGGAAAACGGTTCACGTGCACATCAAAAATGTTCATAAAAATGCTCAGCCGCCTGGTCGGGCCGCCGATGAATTTTTCCTCGATAACCTCATCCACACAGAGCACCCGTCCGTCAGCAGGACTCACAACCAGTTTCGTACCCTCAGGCGTTTTGCGTTCCGGATCGCGGAAAAAATACAGGCTGAACAAAGCAAGTACTGCAAATATTACCCACAGAACCGTAAAGCTCCAGTATACAGGAATCGCTAACTGTCCGATTACCGCAAGCCTGCTGGATAACATAAATATAAAGTGCAAACCGATAAAAGCGAGAATTACCGGTGCTCCTTCACGGGCGATAGGCATGGCAGATTATCCGGTTTAGTTTATTTCCTCACCTGTCAACATGTTATATGATTTCAGGTAGAGTTTGCTCATGTAGGAGACAATTTCCTCAGGCAGCTCAGGTCCGGGAGGTGCCTTATGCCACTTGCCCTGAGCGACGAGTTTCTCGAGCCAGTCTCTGAGCGGCTGTTTGTCGAAACCCTTCTGATCCACACCCGGTTTGTAATCCGCAGCAAGCCAGAACCGGCTCGAGTCCGGGGTCAGCATCTCGTCGATCAGCACCAGCTTCCCGTCCAGCAGACCGAACTCGAACTTGGTATCGGCGATTAATATACCGCGGCCTGCGGCATATTCCGAGGCGCAATTGTAAAGCTCGAGGGATGTCTTAATAATCCGCCCGGTGAGCTGGGCGCCGACAATATCTTTCATCTTCTGGACCGAGATATTTTCATCGTGCCCGCTTTCAGCTTTAGTGGCCGGGGTGAAAAGCGGCGAGTTGAATTTCTGGGAGCGTTTCATCCCACGAGGCATGGGTATTTCGGCCACTGTTCCCTTTTCCATATATTCCTTATAAGCACTTCCTGCCAGGTATCCGCGGACCACGCATTCCACAGGTACCGGTTCCGCGCGCCTGCCGAGGGTCGTGCGCCCTTCGAGCAAAGCCTTGTTTTTATCCAGGGCAGGGTAGCGCTCGATTATGCGGTCTATATCGGTGGTCTCCACATGGTTTTCCACAATGTGCGCTGTCTTTTTAAACCAGAATGCGCTCAGGTTGTTCAGCACCTTTCCTTTATATGGTATGCCCTCAGGCATCACCACGTCAAAAGCGCTTATGCGGTCAGTGACCACAAGCAGGATATAAGGCTCCAGATCGTAACAGTCACGCACCTTGCCCCGGCGAAGTTTGCCGAGTCCGAGATTTGTTTCTCTGACAATTTTCATCTGCATTCCTTTTTATTATCTCCTGATCGTTTCACCGGATAATTCAACCGGTAAGGTGAGGAATAGATAATAAAACTCAGTCTAAGAGACCTACACGTTTGAAGATATAATCGACATGCCTGGTATGGATTTCCATGGAAAACAGCTTTTCCAGCTCCTGCCGGCTCAAATGTGCGGTTACCTCACTGTCTGCCAGTAGAAGCTCGAGAAAGTCGACATCCTCTTTCCAGACCCGCATGGCATTTCTCTGCACGATCGTGTAAGCCTCCTCCCGCGAGAGGCTCTTCTCTGCCAAGGCCAGCATGACCCTCTGGGAAAAGATAAGACCGCGCAGACGGTTCAGGTTTTTCAACATGTTCTCAGGGTAAATTAGCAGCTTGTCCACCAGACCCCCAAACTTGACCAGCATATAATAAAGGATCATTGTGCTGTCCGGCAGGATCACGCGTTCCACACTGCTGTGTGAAATATCCCTTTCGTGCCAGAGCGCCTGGTTTTCAAAGGCCGCCAGGCAGTTGCCCCGCACCAGGCGGGCCATGCCGGAGAGCCTCTCGCAGACAATCGGGTTCCGCTTATGGGGCATAGCGCTCGAGCCTTTCTGCCCTTTGGAAAAAAACTCCTCGGCTTCCAGTACTTCTGTGCGCTGGAGGTGGCGGATTTCAGTAGTGAATTTCTCTATGGAGCCGGCCAGGACCGCAAGAGCGGCAAGATACTCGGCATGCACATCCCGCTGAATGATCTGGTTACTTATATTAGCGCATTTCAGGCCCAGCTTCTGGCAGACATAGACCTCGACCTCGGGTTCCAGATGCGCGAATGTGCCCACTGCACCGGAAATCTTGCCGTAAGAGGCAGAACTGACAGCTCTCCTTAGCTGTTCCGATCTACGGATCAATTCATCGTACCAGAGGGCGAGCTTGAGCCCGAAAGTGATGGGTTCGGCGTGGATACCGTGGCTGCGGCCTATCATCAGGGTATTTTTGTGTTCGAGAGCCCGCCGCTTGACAGCAGGCAGCACTCTCTGCTCGAGTTCTTTAAGAAGCAGCCGGCCCGCTTCCCGCATCTGAAGGGCCAGGGTGGTGTCCAGGAGATCCGAGCTTGTCATTCCCAGATGGATATAACGGGAATCGGGTCCCACGTATTCTGCAACATTGGTGAGAAAAGCGATGACATCGTGCCTGACTTCTTCCTCGAGCTCCAGGATCCGTTTCACATCAAACTTAGCTTTGGCGCGGATGTTTTCTACAGCGCCGGAGGGTATTTTGCCCATCCTGCCCAGCGCCTCACAGACCAGGATTTCAATTTCGAGCCATAGGCTGAAGCGCGCCTCATCGCTCCAGATTTTCTCCATTTCAGGCAAAGTATATCTGGGAATCATCGAATGTCTCTTCTGCCGAGGGTTAATTGAGCGGCCAATTCCTTTAAAAAATCATTATACACACAAGTCCGCATTTGAGCAAGCAAGATTCTTTTGATTTGGCGGATTCGCAAACTGATCAGCCCGTAAGATACCGTCTGATACTTCGCCCGTCCCGTTCGAGAAAGAGCACCACCACCGAGCCCCGCCTCCTGCTTTTCAGCAGTCTCACGGCCTGTTCCGCTCCGGTGACTTGAATATTGTCTATGCGATACAGGACATCATACTGGAGAATAGTGCCTTCCTGTTCCATTTCCCGGTCTGTGAGGCCCGCCACCACGGCCCCATGCTCTGAGCGCGCCTCGAGCTGGCTGCGAACCTCAGGAGTCAGGTCAATCAGCTCGAACCCCAGACCAGTCGGGTAGCGCTTAAGGGTGTCGGTCGGCTGTTCCTGAGGGGTGATAGTGACCTGTAATGTACGGCCGGCGCGAAGCACAGTAAGTTCTACGGGATTGTTTACCCGGACATCAATCATTTCACCGGTCCAGTCGGCACTCGAGCGTACAGCCCTCCCATTCAAATGAGTGATTATGTCGCCGTGCTGGAGAGTGACTACCCTGGTGGCCGGAGAATAGCTCTGGATTGCCGAGATCACAACCCCTTGAATGCGTTGGTCCCCTCTATAGCCTAATCCGCTGATTATCTCAGGGGTGAGATCCTGTACTTGAATGCCGATCCAGGGCTTTCTTACTTTCCCGCCGCGGATCAGCTCATCGGCGATCCGCTTGGCCCGGTTTATGGGAATGGCAAATCCCATTCCTATTGAACCTCCGCTAGCTGAAAAAATAAAAGTATTTATACCGATCACCTCACCCAGAGCATTAAGGAGCGGACCGCCGCTGTTGCCTGGATTAATGGCCGCATCGGTCTGGATCATGTTGACATAGACTTTGTCTCTTTTGTCTTCATCAGGATGGATATCGCGGCCGATCGCGCTGATTACACCGACTGTCACAGTGGGCTGGGGATCGTCAAGAAGCAGACCGAAAGGGCTGCCAATGGCGATGGCCCACTCGCCGATATAGAGGTCATCGGAATCTCCGAGCTGTGCTACAGGGAGTGTAGCGCCTTTAGGGTCGATTTTGATCAGGGCGAGGTCTGAGTTCTTGTCCAGACCCACGATTTCAGCCTGGTAGTTAGTGCCGTCCGATGTCGAGATAGTAACCTCGGATGCTTCGTGCACTACGTGCTCATTGGTCAGGATATAGCCTCTTGAGTTAATGATAAATCCGCTTCCCAGATTCTGTACCCTTTGCTGGCGGGGTACGTAGAAATAGCCGAAAAAATCGCGATAGGCAGTGGTGACCACTCTGGTCTGGATAACATTCACGCTGACTACTGCCGGTGCTACCCGCCCTGCGGCGCGGACTATCGCGTTGCGCCGGCCCTCGGTGATCCGCGCCTGAAGGCTGTCGAGGCTGCGGTAGGCCCCAGGGGCTTGTTCGGCAGGACTGGCCCAGAGAAAAGTGTCGGCTGAAAGCTTTTCTCCGGTCCCGCCGCCTTGACTGACCAAGGGATGCTCTTGTGTCTCCGGGCCCGGGGCAGGGGGTTTCCGGGAATACTGCTGCCAGAAAGAGTAAACGACAAGGACAAGAGAGGCAGCAAGAAGCGCTTGGATCAGTCTGCTTTTCAAAGGATCTCCTTGGTTTACATTGTTAAGGATGCGAATCCGGGTAATCCACCCGCACCAGGCACAGCCCGCAGGCCGGAGCAGGCACTGCCCTGAGCCAGCGTCCCGGCTCACTAAGCGCAGCCCTGAAAGCCCCAATCTCTGCCCGTCCCCCAGCCACAGCAACCATCCCGCCAACCAGCATCCTCACCATCCCGCGCAGGAACCGGTCCGCTGCAATCTCAAAGTGTAAAGAAGTTTCATTCCAGCTCCATTGGGCGCTGTAGACCAGGCAAAGGTGGCTCGGTTTTTCTCTTTCTTTTTTGGAAAAAGTGAAAAAATCGTGTTCTCCTTCAAGCAGGGCGGCGCACTGATGCAGTAAATCCATATCGAGGGGGCTCGAGCGCAGCCAGTGCGTTCTTCTCAGCAGAGGAGCCTCAGGCAAATCGCTCTCTGCGATACTGTACCGATAAAGCTTGGAGGAGGCAGAGTAACGGGCGTGGAAAGAAGAGTCTGCCTCCCCGCAGGAACGCACCCTGATATCCCGGGGCAAGCGCGCGTTCAGGGCCTTTTGGACAACGGCCACAGAAAGCCCGCTCGAGGTGTCGAAATGGGCCACCTGGCCCAGGGCATGCACCCCGGCATCGGTTCTGCCGGCTCCGATGAGCTTCACCTTCTCCGCTAAAATCTCTCCCAGAGCCTGCTCGATGCAGTCCTGAATTGTCGGCTTCTGCGGCTGATACTGCCAGCCGCAATAATCGGTACCGTCATAGGCTATTGTAAACCGAATTCGCCGCATCGGGCAATTTTCTCATTCAGCTTCGAGTCGTTGCCGGTAAATTGCATCTGGAAACCGGCAGATTCCTGGCTGCTGGGTTCTTTTCCAGCGCCTCAAATAAAATAATGATCGGGGCTAGGCTTAAATTTATGTTTTTTATTTCGGTTGTCATCTTAATTTTTCGTTTCAGGTCTTTTTCACCCCTAATCTAGAACCAGCAGGCAGCCAGGATTATCACTGCTGCCGAAAGGGCGGTAAAGAGAACTTCCCAGACTTCGGGTGTTTTATCATCGGTCAGCCTGACAGGACGGAAAGGATTATAACCTCTGGCCATCAGGCTCAAAGAGAGGAGCTCAGCCTCATAAAGGGAATAATGCATGTAAAGGACCATGGTATCAATAATTCGTCCGACTGCCCGGCGGTACTTTTTAAAGCTCGAATTTTTCCCGCCAGCCAGGGTCTCCCTGAGCCTGAGATTCCGGTAAAGATCGCCGATTCTGGCAACCGAGGCAGGGAAGAAGCGAATGATGAGACCTACTATGAAGGCGAACTCTCTCACCGGAATACGGATCTTTTCGAGCGGCTTGAGCAAGATCCCCAGGGCATCGACAACTTTTATCGGAGCAGTGGAAAAATAAAGCCAGAAAGCGGAGATAAAAACCACGCCGAGCTTGCCTGTGAGAAGGATCGATTTGAGTAGAACGACCTGTGCCGTTTCACCCAGGGAGCCGTTTGAGCCTGAGAACTCAGACCAGCCATAGTAAAGGAGCACCAGAAAGAAGATATAAACCAGGCTCCCGAGATTAGCGGCTATTGACCTGGCCTGCTCTTTGAGCAGGAAAACCCAGGCTCCCACAAGGGAAAAGATTATCCCCAGACCGGCAAAACTATCAACGCTCCATACAGCGACAGAGAGCAGCCCGGCTAATAACACCTTGAACCTGGCATCGAGGAAATGCGCACGCGAAGTTCCAGGTCGATATTGGGCCGGATAAAGATTTATAAAATTGGACATTAATAAAAATCAAATTTAAAAGTTAATAACCGATTCGAAATGAAAAAGTTAATAATTTTTTCGAAATCCTGTCAATAAAAACCCCCCTGGTGATCGAGTGATCCTTAAGCCGGCTGAAATCGATGCAAGATCTAGCATGCGGTGGGGGGCAGGTGAAAATTATGCAAAATTAATCCGGCCTTAATCTCTTTTGCAGGCGTAGCAGCTAAAGGCACAAATTTTGCATAATTAAAAAAGACAATTTAACATGCTGCTCGAAATTTATAATTGCTTACACACCAGGGCCAGGGAAGACCCTCAACCCAAGAGGTGATGATGCATAAATGCCCGGAATGCGGAACAACGACCTTGAATATCAAGTACGAGTACGGGGTAGCCATAGCCTGGTGCACTAACTGCGAGTATGTAAAAAGCACCTGGCCCTTTTATGAACAGGCTGTAAAAAAGATGAGAGAGAAAGGAAAGCGTTCCACCGGGAACAGTGGTCCAGGCCAGCTTTTTCTGTAAAATCAGTAAGTGTATTCCCGCCTTTTTCCAATACTTGTTTTATTCTCTGAGCCAGTATAACAGGATCGAATGGTTTTACAATTCATCCGCCACCCCTCCCGGGGCTCCGGGAAAACGCCTCTTCTACCTGATTTACATGAAAATCCCCTCTTAGAGGGGTGGGGCGCGAAGCGGACAGGGTGTGTCTTCTTGATTTTCTTGCTTTGTCGTGCCCGCACCGTAGGGATCAGGGTTGATAAATAATCCTGGTCAAATGATCTCCATGCTCCATAGCGCTTCAGCGATCGATGGATGAAAGTGTCTTACGGAACAGCTACCCGGACCGCGCACAAAATACTTTCAGGCGCCGCTGTATTCCTGATCTCGATTGTGTAAGTGTCAGAGGGCAGGTTCACTATCTCGCCGTACACAGTGTAGTCGCACAGAGAGCCGCATTCACGGGCCGTGCGTTCTGTCTCGATCACGCAGAGCAGATTCCCCTCGCATTCCAACGCCAGGTTCACGCTGTCCAGGCAGGAGTTCAGCGTAACACCCTGGTGGATGAATGAGAGCCGGCCCTCTTGAACCACGACTTTCAGCCTGTCCAGGGAACCGTATTCCGGGGAAAAAACATCCGTCAACCGAGTTGTGCTCCGGATTGTTTTCGGCTCGCAGGGCCCCAGTCCGGTAAGGTGAACAGCGGGCTGGCCTTTCGCGGAGAGGATCCCGTTTTCTCCACTGCAAGAGAAAGCGATAAGGCCCAGACAGAGCCCGGCCAGAAGGAGGGCTTTCATGCGCTTGACTCTTTTATCAGGATCATTCATTTAGTGCAATGACAAGTTTGATTTACTACTCAGGTCATAAAATTGTTTACATCTATCCATAAAGGTAAATTTTTTTCTTCTTTTGATGGCAAAAGAAGCAAAACCATTTCTTTTTAAACAAAAAGAAACAAAAGTTAATCCTGGCACTTAAGTCTTTTACTCCGCTTCGCCAAGCTCGCCTGGCGCAGGTATGCTCGCGCAAAGGCCTGCCTGGGCGTTGTACATCTAATATGGCAATGATGGAAATTACTTGTCTTCTACACGCTCCAAAAACAAGCTCCTCGCACTTCAGGGATTTTTATGGCCTCTAGTTTCATCTGGGATGATCTATCATCCCAGGTAGCTGCACTAAAACCTCTTTTCGGCAGTTGTAAAAGCTTTTCTCCCGGGGTATTTCAATCGTTTTTAGGTAAATCAGTCGCTGGCGCCTTAAATGTGAGAATCGACATCTGGTAAAGCATTCCTGTTTACTCAGCTTATATTAATAACCAAGGCTAAAGCATATAAAACAATATAAATGGAAACTATTTAATGCTCCCTGTAGTAAATGGTTGAACCTTTTTTGGCCAACCGATCCATGTTATATAGACCATGAGGATAGAGACTGTAGGCTGTGGACTATAGGATTTCAATTTCAAGGTTTTAACTTTTTTCCAGGCAATAGATTATAAACTATACTCCGTAGGCTGGATTGTGCACCACTGCAGCCTATAGCCTATTGTCAGCAGTCTTGACATTCTCGGTTATTTAATCTATGCAAGTAACTATGCATTTCTAAGTTTGTCAAAGCACTAGTTACGAATAATTGGGGTCATAAACCATCGGTAACAGGACAACCATTGAAATTTTTTCTCATCACATGCCCGGAAATCCCGGCGGTCCTGGAAAATCCTGCTGCAAACCCATGCCCCGGCAGATCCAGCAAAGGCCGTAATATTTCATGTACTGCCATTCCGGCATTTTTTTCCCGCAGTTCGAGCAACAAAAAACCTCATCTTCGTAATATTCTCCATCATACCCTTCATCATAGCCGTTTGGATAATCTTTACTCATCAGGTCACCCCCCTTCATCATACACCGGATTCCCGGCCCACCCTGTTTTCTCCGGGCTTGTTTAATATTTATCGATCGCTTACAGGCCAGAGTTCGTTTTTTTGAGCTTCGACCAGGTTTTCGATATTGTCCGGCAGCTCGTGGAAGAAATCGATCCGGGTTTTGCTTTCTATCTCGTCAACCGTGGCGACATAGTCGCTCAGCTCATCCGAACTGGCGGTTTGGGCCAGGATAAAAGCCAGAGTTTTCAGAGTGTCGGCACTGAATCTGGAGACGATCTTGAAGTAGTGTGAGGGAACAGCGACACGGTTGCCGATATATCCGGCGTCACCTTCATAGATTGGACCGCTGAATACCCAAACCGAATCGTATTTCACGGCCCAGTCCTGGACTCTGTTTTCAAGAACAAGCCAGGTGCTGCGGTTTAAACCCGGCAATTGCGGGGCGATATTTGTAAAGAAGCATGATTCAAATTCGCAGTAGATATTCCTGCCCCGCATGTCCGCCTCTCTGGCAAGGTGCCCGCGGTCATAGCCTGAGTTCGTGTAGTCGTCGTCCACCGCGCTGAATTCGACGGGTATGTCCGGATCAGGGTTGAAAGGGCGGCCGGAGAGCAGGGCAGGGGCCTCGACATATTCTTTTTTCAGCTTGTAGGACACCCAGTCTGAAACCTTGTTCCCTGGATTGTAAGAGGCCAAGAATCCGATTCTCTGAAGGAAGATATCGGCAGGGTCAGAGACCGGGATTCCCAGGATTACATGCGTTTGGACAGAGGCTGGGAGTATCGCCCCATGGTCAGTGAGCGTGTAGTATTGACTTTCCGCGTCCTTTATCGGGAACCTGGCGCTCAGGTGGCCCAGAAAAGCGATAACGTCGAATATATTCACTTTGCCGTCATTATTGATATCACAGCGCATTGTGGCCCGGGCCGGTTCGAAAGACAAGCAGACCAGAAGGGAAATAAAAAATGTAATAAAACGTTTCATCGAATGCCTCCTTGCCTTGAAAACCCCAAGGCGACTGTGCTTTTTACAGGGACTGTCCTTGTGGCTGCAAATAACCTGTTATCTGTAATATGTCTCCTTAGAAAAAACAGGCCCTTGCTGACACCTTTTTTGCAAAATTCATTAAATTTTTTAAGACCGATCCATAAATCTCCGCTGTCCAGTGAAAAAGTACGTTTCGTCATTCTGATTTTCTTTCAACTCTTTGTAAATTAAAGTGTTAAAACTAAAGGCTAGAGCTTACGATCTGTCTTTTGGTGGGTTGCCTGAGCGGATTTCTGCTAGATAATCAACACAATTTATTTTACTACTCTTCACCGGAGAAGTCAAATTGACGGTTTAGTCTTGCACTATCGGTATGCTTATCTTATAGCCTGGAACCAACGAGAAATCCACAGCTTTCATTGTTCAAGGATTTCGATCATTATTTGTAATAGCGTCCCAGATACCCCACAATGGCCTTTTTCAGCTCGAGCGGATCGACCGGTCCCTGCCCGCGGTAAATAATTTTTCCGCCCGGTGCGACAACGAGAGTATGCGGAATGGAGCCGGGCCAGTCCTTATCCACTGCTTCCACAAGCCGGTATTTGTCCTCGGAATCAAAGAGATAATTCCTTGAGGAGGCTTGCTGTTTCTTTAAGAACGAAAGGGCCTGCTCCTTTTTATCCGGCGAATCGGCGCTGATTGTTATCAGTTCGAATTCCCTGTTGCGGTACATCCGGTTAATGGCAACCAATTCCGGAAACTCGGTCACGCAGGGACCGCACCAGGTGGCCCAGATATTGATCAGCCGCAATTTTTCAGAGTCGTTTTTGATCAGCGCTTTTATGCCGGCTTCATCGATCAGCTCGAGAGCGACCTCTTCCTCAGCCCAGCGCTCGAGGGCTTTTTTTACAGACCCCTCCTTGTCCGCCCACTTGATCGAACAGCCGAATGACTTGGTTTTTTCCACCGGCACCGGCTTTCCTGCCAGCAGGGCCTCGATAGCGTTGCGGGCATCGTGGGAGGTGACCCGCTCGATTTTCTCTGCATCGTCGACCCGGCCGACATAACAGAGCTTGCGTTGTTTGTTGAAAATGAACACGTTCGGGGTCGAGGTCGGGCCATAGGCGTGCGAAACCTTCTGCAAGTCGCCGTCATATAGATACGGGAAATTAAAACCCCTGTCCTTGGCTCGGATTTTCATCTCCTCGAACGAATCGCTCAAATCGGTATATCCCAGCTCATCCAGGCGCACTGCTTTGGGATCGTTAGGCGAGATAGCGGCCAGAGCGACGCCTTTATCCCTGTAATCCGTTGCAAGCTCCTTTATCCGGTCTTCGTACGCCTGGGCGGTCGGGCAGTGATTGCAGGTGAACACGAGAACGAGAATCTCAGCCGACGCAAAGTCTTTCAGGCTGTAATTTCGACCGTCCACCCCGGGCAGATCGAAATCAGGCGCGGTTTCGCCGATCTCCAGGGTTTTGACCTCACCGGGCGCGGCCAGGATTATTTCAGCCGCTGTAAATAATGCTGCGACCGCCAACAGAATCCATGCACCATATCTCGCCATTTTTGGACCTCCTGATTTTTCCTGTGAGTATGCTACGCTATGTCCGGGACTAAGCCCGGAAAAGGTGGCCCCATCGGGCCGGTAACAGCGATTATCTCAAGTGTACAGTCACAAAGACACAAAGTGGTAAAGCTATGTGTCTTTGTCCCTTTGTGCCTGCACAGATAAAAATCAGTTATTAAGGCAGTGGTATATCCGGATGACGATTGATTAACCCTTAAGTCTATTTGTCAAAATAGATTATCGTTTTGCTTTTAAGCTGTCCAGACGCGCTTGAAATGTCTCTTTTAATTTTTCATCCGCAGACCACATTCTCACAAGGCCTAAACCCAGTTCCATCTCCTCTATCGCACCATCAATATTATTCTCTCTCTCTTTTACCAAGGACACCTTGTAATAGACCTCTGGATTAAATGTAGTCATTCCCAGGAGCCTGATTCGACGTGAATCTCTGGCCCTTAAATTGTCGATATTCTTGTTGATGTTCAGAACTCCGGCAATTTCCTGGTTAACAAAATTAGCGGTTGCTTTTTCAAGAGAATAAGTTCCGTACCAGATTACTATAATCGCCGCTACGGTAACAACAGCCGCTTTTATGAAAAATTCTTTAAGCTGCATCCTGCACTCCTTAAGAAAGTGAATATTTAGTTAAATTACGGAGGATATTTAAACTTAGCCCTGATTTCCAACTGCCGCAAGATTCATAAGTGCATTAATTTTTTTCTAAAACAACTCCCGCTTAATTATAATCAACTTTTCTATGTTTATAAATCTCCGCCGGAGCATTCAGATTCTTTTTTCTCAGTGTGTAAGAGTCTACGCCTTATCCGGGACTAGTGCCCGGAAGAAGTGGCCCTCATCGGGCCAGTAATAGCGATTATCTCAAATGTACGGGCACAAAAACACAAAGTGGCAAAACTATGTGTATTTGACCCTTTGTGCCTGTGTTCCTTTGTTCCTTTGTGGTTATCTGCACGGATACGAATCAGTTATTATGGAACTGGGCGACATCCACAAGACTTTGTCGATTTCAGGCCCTCAAGGGCCTATTGTATTATCGGCATGATTGACAACTTGCGGTTGTCCGGAATATATTGTTCAACTCAAGCTTACAGGCTACTTAATCTCAGGCCTGCATCCTTCAGGATAATGGCAGAGAATGCCTTTCTCCAGACCGGAAGTTCAAGCAATGGTAATTAAAAATTCCCAGCCGGAGTTTAAGCCTGCCGAGACCCCTGCGGAGACCGGGAGGCTCGATAATCTTGTCAGGCGCGGGCAAAAAGCGCTTAATGAGCGAAAGCCTTTAAATGACGCGCTCTCGGAAGAGGAACTCGAAACTTTGAGGTCCCGTTACAGCCACTTTGAAGATCAGCGCGATGACAGTGGATTTCTGGTTGGCGGAAGCCACCTGATCACCAGGATTACCACTCCCAGGCCCTATCTGCATCTTATCAGCAGCAACCATTCGAGGGAGTATGGGGTATTAGGCTCTTTCTGGGACCAGACAGGAGGCGGGTTTTCCAGTCTTGATTCGGTGCTGGCCGGAGCAGTGACCTCGCACAAGGACAACTCCTATGTGCCTACCGTGCCCCGGGCTACCGATCACCGTCATTTTTACCTCCGCGAGTGCAGCCTTTCAGGCAAGCCGCCCTTGATCTGGCACTTGTTTCCACAGTTCGGACTGGAGGAAGAGGCTTACGCTGGCTTCCACTGCGCTCAGGGCCTGGGCACGCATACAATCGCAGCCGGGCGCAACGGGATCTCGGCCGAGCTGCTCGCCTTTGTTCCAATGGATGATCCAATAGAAGTCTGGAGGCTTAAAATTATCAATAACGGAGCCAGCCCCCGCACTCTGGATCTTTTTCTCTCAGTGAACTGGGGCCTTGAATCCTACCCGGGATATTATTTCGACCCCCGGGTGGTGAGCCTGGGCCGTTGTTATGAGGAGTTAAACGCGCTGGTAGCCTTGAACCGGGACCAGAACAACAAACACCCCCGCACTGGTTTCCTGATGAGCGAAGAGAGATTTGAAAGTTTCGACATGGCAGGGGAGGAATTTTACGGGCCAGGACATTTTCGTCAGTTTCCAAAGGCAGTGGAACAGGGTGCCTGCTGCGGTTCTCTCGGGGTCCAGCCCTGTCTGGGCCTGATTTCCGCAATGCATTTCAGGCTGGATCTAAAAGCCGGGAAAGAGAAGAATCTCCATTTCCTGCTCGGTGTCACCGAACCGGACCCGGCAAAAGGGAAATTGCATTTGAGCAGTTTGCGCAAGGCTTATTTCGAGAAAAACGGGATCTGGAAAGCGCTCTCCGCACTGGAGGGGTCCTGGCGAATGATGATCGATCGCCACAAGGTGAGAAGTCCGGACAAAGAGATCGACCGTTTTTTCAATGTGTGGTCCAAGTACCAGGCCAAGAACACCGCTCGCTGGACCAGGGCCCTGGATAAGGTGGGCTACCGGGATGTGCTGCAGGATCTGATGGGTATCAACACTTTCAACCCGGAATATACCGCTGCCATGCTGCCTACAGTGCTGCGCCACCAGTTCCGGGACGGGCGGGCGATCCGCCAGTTCGCCAAATTCCGCGGAGCTCCCCACGATATGCGGATGTACATGGATTCATCGAGCTGGATCACTGACACCCTGGTCGACTATGTGCAGGAAACCGGCGATTTTGAGATCCTGGACCGGGAGGAAGGGTTCTTGAACCCCCAGACCGGTCAGGTGTATACAAATAACAAGGCTACACTTTACGAACACGCTTTACTCGGTTTAAGAGCCCTTTACGAAAACAGGGGCCTTCACGGCTTGTGCCGTATCGGGCACGGGGACTGGAATGATTCGCTGGATGGCGTAGGACAGGGAGGGGAGGGAGTGAGTGTGTGGCTCTCCATGGCCCTAATATATGCCGCCCGCAGGTTCCGCGAGCTTGCTGCGTATCTCGGTGATAAAGAGAACGCGCGGTTGATGGATAAGATAATCCATGAAATGACAGAGGCTGTAAACAGCTCGGCCTGGGACGGCGCTCATTATGTTTACGCGTTCATGGCTGACGGCACCCCGGTAGGGTCGAACAAAAGCCCGGAAGGCAAGATCCACCTCAATGTCAATACGTGGTCCCTGTTCAACGGGGTAGCTCAAAAAGGCGGACACACCCAGCAGGTGCTCGAATCAATCGCTAAACTAAAAACCCCGTTGGGCTGCCTTTTGCTTTATCCCGCTTACACGGAAAAAAGTAGGTCTGTAGGACGGATTGCCGATATTGTACCCGGCCAGTTCGAAAACGGCTCAATTTACACCCACGGCCAGAGTTTCTTGATCTATGCCCTGACCGCACTGGGCAAAGGGGATGAGGCTCTCCGTGAGATGAAAAAGATTTTGCCGGAAGCCACCCTGCCCGATATCTCGACCGGACCTCTGCACCAGATATCAAATTATACCGTAGGAATCGAGCACGAGCATTTCGGCCGCAACCTCTACAGTAATTTCTGCGGCGCGCTCTCCTGGCTGAGAAAGGCCCTGGCGCGCATGTTCGGGCTGCTGCCTGACTTTGACCGCCTGGTGATCGACCCGTCAGTGCCCACCGCCTGGCGGGAGTACGAGTCAGTGAAAGTCTTCCGCGGCTGCCGGGTAGAAGTGCATTTCAGCAATCCCCGGGCGCTCAGCCGCGGCGTAGCCCAGGCAAAGCTTGATGGAGTAGACTTGCCTCTGGAGGGAGAAAAAGCTTTTATCCCCCTCGAACTTATTAAAGGGCGCGATCGGGTCACAGTGGATGTGGTTCTGGGAAGGTCTAAAGACAAGTTGACAAATGAAATCTAACTTTTAAATTATTGGAAGGTCGACTTAACTGCTTAATCCAATGGTTGAAATCAAGGAAAAAAATTTATGACCAGCGGATGACCCATAAGTCTAAGATCAGCTTCTTGCTTCTGGTCCGGACACAAACACACAACAGCCTGTGGTCAAAGGAATGAGAAGGATGGAAAGAATAAAGAAACATTATAAAATAATTATAATTTCGGTGGTTCTCTGCCTTTTAGGCTGGCGGCTGTACCAGGCAGTTTTCAAATCGGAAAATGCCGCTAATGGCCGCCGTGCGCAGGCAGTCGTGGCTGTCGAGGTAACCCCGGTGCGACAAGCATCTATCAATGATGTCGGGTTTTTCACCGGGTCATTGTTACCCAGGTACCAGTATATTGTGGCTCCGAAAATCTCCGGGCGTCTGGAAAAGATTCTGGTCAATATCGGCGATCCGGTGGGATTCAATCAGTTGATTGCCGTAATTGATGACGCTGAATATGCCCAACAGGTTGAAAGGGCGCGGGCCGAGCTGGATGTAATCAAGGCCAACATCGAAGAAGCGCGCAGTTCTTTGGAAGTGGCGCGCCGGGAGTTCGAGAGAATCAAACCCCTGCATGAGAAAGCAATAGCCTCCGATTCCGAGCTCGATGCCGCCCAGGCGCGATATAAGGTCCAGGAGGCAAAATACAAGGTCGCCCTTGCCCAATTAAACCAGAATGAAGCGGCCCTGAAAGAGGCTCAGGTGCGGCTGGCCTATACTGAAATCCGGGCCTCCTGGGAAGAGAGGGACAAAAGCAGCAAGAGCAGGGTTGTAGGCGAGCGGTTTGTGGATGACGGGACCATGCTGACTCCCAATACTCCCATAGTCTCAATACTCGATATCAATACTCTGATCGGGGTGATTTATATAATCGAAAGAGATTATTCGAAAGTGGAGATCGGGATGGAGGCGGCTTTAACCACGGATGCGTTTCCCGGCAAAACTTTCAAAGGTAAAATAGTTCGCGTCGCTCCACTGTTGAGAGAGACATCCCGGCAGGCAAGGGTAGAAATAGAAATTCCCAATTCTGACTGGCTGCTGAAGCCTGGTATGTTTATCCGCGCAGAGATCGTATTCGGCAGGCGCGAGAACGTGACAGTGGTTCCTGTAGCCTCGCTGGCCAGACGGGATGAAAAACAGGGCATTTTCCTGGCAGACAGTCTGACCATGACAGCTCACTTTGTCCCGGTGGAACTGGGCATTGTCAATGGTGAGCTGGCCGAGGTGCTCGAGCCGCCGGTTTTCGGTCTGGTGGTCAGTATGGGACAGCATCTTCTAGAAGACGGCGCTCCGATAAATATAGCGCAAGATGAGAAATAATTTTTTCAGGCAGGCCTGCATGTGCAAAAATCAAAACAGTAGCTGCTGGTCGGAAAGAAGCGGAAGGGCGAAAAAAGGAGGAACGCCATGAAACTTTCCCGTTTTTCCGTGCATCGTCCTATTTTTACCACCATAGTGATGCTGATAGTAATCCTTATCGGAAGCATCTCTTTCATCCGCCTGCCGATAGATCTCATGCCCGAGATCACTTATCCTACCCTGAGTATCTTTTCAAATTACGAGAATGCCAGTGCAGAAGAAATGGAAGAGCTGATCACCCGTCCGATCGAGGAGGCGATGAGCGCGGTTCCCGGCGTGGAAGAGGTCACCTCGATGTCATCCGAGGGCAGCAGCAGGGTCCGGGTGACTTTCACCTGGGGAACCGATCTGGATGCCGCAGCCAATGATATCAGGGACCGCCTGGACCGTGTGATCCCACGGCTTCCAGAGGATGCAGATAGGCCCTCCCTGCGGAAATTCGACCCGGCGAGCTTTCCGATCCTTATTCTCGGGGCCTCCAGCGACCTGGACCCGGTCCAGATGCGCAGGATAATCGACGATCAGATTAAATACCGGATCGAGCGCCAGCCCGGAGTAGCTTCACTCGATGTCTATGGCGGGCTCGATCGTGAAATTCACGTGAATCTTTACCCGGACAAGATCAAGGCCCTCGGGCTGTCGCTTAATCTGATCCTGAGCCAGATCCGGGCAGAGAATGTCAATGTCCCGGCGGGAACGATAGACCGCGGAGTTTATGAGGTGATGATCCGTACACCGGGACATTACAATAACCTGGATGAAATTAAGAATTCGGTAATCGCGATCCGCGAAGGGGTTCCGATCCAGCTCAAGGAAATAGCCAGTGTCGAGGATTCCTGGCAGAAAGTTACCCGGATTATCCGGATCAACGGGCAGCCCGGGGTACGTCTGGCAGTCATGAAACAATCGGGTACCAATACGGTAGAAGTTGCCAAAGCAACTCTCAAAGAAGTCGAGCGCATCAACCAGGACCTCCCGCAAATTCATCTGACACCGATTATCGATACCTCGCAATATATCGAGCGCTCGATCAGTAATGTCGGCTCAATGGCGCTCTATGGAGGTATTCTGGCCATTTTAGTACTGCTGTTTTTCCTGCGCAACCTCCGCAGCACTTTCATCATTGCCACCGCCATACCTGTTTCCATTATCGCCACTTTCGCCTTGATTTATTTCGGCGGCTTCACGCTGAATATCATGACTCTTGGCGGCCTTGCCTTAGGCATTGGAATGCTTGTGGATAACTCCATAGTTGTGCTGGAGAACATTTTTCGCCTGCGGGAGAGGGGATTCGACCGTGAACAGGCGGCGGTCGAGGGATCCGGAGAAGTCACGAACGCCATAGTCGCCAGTACTCTGACAACCCTGGCGGTATTTTTGCCTCTGGTATTTGTCAGGGGAATGTCCGGGGTAATGTTCAAGCAGCTTTCGTTAGTGGTGAGTTTTTCGCTTTTCTGCTCGCTGGGCGTGGCCCTTACCCTGGTGCCCATGCTTGCCGCTAATACCCTTCACTCTACACATTATGTCCCGAAAAATGACAAAAACTGGATCGACAGGTTATTCCTGTTGAGCGAGCAGTTTTTCTCCAGGATCGAAAACAAGTACAAGGAGCTGCTTCATTATGCCCTCGATCACCGCCGGCTGATTGTCAGTTCTACGGTCCTGCTTTTCTTGGGCAGCCTGGCTCTTATCCCTTTGATCGGCGTTGAGTTCATGCCCACTGCTGATGAGGGAGAAGTCCGGGTGAATGCGGAAATGGATGTGGGCACGCGGGTGGAAGTCCTGGAAGAGAAGTTCCAAACCATACAGGCGATTGTCAGGAAAGCTGTCCCCGAAATAAAAAGTACGGTCTGCACCATGGGAGGAGCGGGCTGGCACTCCCAGGGCTCTCATACAGGGGACATGAGCATCGCTCTCGTGGAACAGGCCAAAAGATCGCGCTCGAGCGCGGAGATAGCAGCAGTACTCCGTCAGAAGCTCCAGAATATTCCAGGGGTTATTATTCGGACGCGTGAGGGTCAGGGGCTCTTCCTTTTTCGCATGGTATCGGGCGGCACCGAGCGAATCGAGGTGGAGATACGCGGCCACGAGCTGGAGACTGCCGATCGTCTGGCGCAGCGGGTCAAAACCCTGGTCGAGGAGGTTGACGGGGTTACTGATGCAAAGGTAAGCCGCGAACTGGGCATCCCGGAAGAGCTGATCATTGTCGACCGTCAGAAAGCGGCGAACATGAAGCTCACGGTATCTCAGATCGCCAATACCCTTCAGACCATCCTATCCGGAACACAGGCTGGTTTTTATCATGATGCCGGGGATGAATTCAAAATCCTAGTCAAGCTCAAGGACGCAGAGAAGCTGGATCTGAGCGAAGTCCTGGACCTGACACTGAATAATGCGGACGGCCAGCCGGTTGTCCTGCGAAACGTGGTTCAGGTCCGGCCCCGGTCAGGACCGGTACTCGTCGAGCGCAAAGACCAGGAACGCGTTGTCCTCGTAAACGCAAATATCTACGGCCGCGATACGGGCTCTATCCTGTCGGACATACGAAAAAAGCTGCGCTTCGTGCCTGTGCCGCGGGAATTCAGTATCGTTTTCGGGGGCGAGTATGAGGAACAGCAGAAAGCCTTCAGGGAACTCCTGCTGAGCTTCGTCTTGGCTATCCTGCTGATCTATGGGGTGATGGCGTGCCAGTACGAATCGCTTCGCGATCCGTTCGTGGTCATGTTTTCCGTGCCCCTTGCCGTAATCGGCGTAATCTTGTTGCTCTTTCTGACTAAAACCACTTTCAATGTCCAGTCGTTTATCGGCTGTATCATGCTCGGCGGAATCGTGGTCAACAACGCGATCCTGCTCGTAGACCATACCAACCTGCTCCGCCGCCGGGACAGGATGCCTCTGCGCGAGGCAATCGAAGAGGCTGGGCGCCGGCGGCTGCGGCCGATACTGATGACAGCCCTGACCACCATCCTGGGACTGTTTCCTTTGGCACTGGGCATCGGCGAGGGCGCAGAGGCGCAGGAACCCCTGGCCAGGGCCGTGATAGGAGGACTTCTCAGCTCGACATTGATTACCCTGGTATTTGTCCCGGTGGTCTACTCGATCTTTGAAAGAAAAATGACCAGGCTGGACCATGGACTGAGCGATACTTAATTATCAGGCGCATTAAAAACCCTGCTGGTGCTTTGACAAAGCTTTTGAAATAACAGATAATTTAAGCGCTACGGCGCTTTAGACGATCAGGCCCTGGCTCTATAGAGACTCGCTGAGATATTCAAATCCTTCCTGCTTTTAAACGAACGATTTATTTCACGCCGGAATAATGATCAGGAAAAACAGAGCTTTTTTGTTTGCAGTCCTGCTTTGCGCAATAGCGCCGTGCGCAGGCTGTAAAGGCAGCCACCCGCCTTTCAGCCTGGGAATAGCCTCGAGCATGGTCAAGGTTCCCTATGACCGCCCGTTTGTCCCGGACACTCCTGACACTGCAAAAATCTCGGCTGCCGGGGGAGAGTACGAGTCATTCCAGGTGGTAATCTGCGGAGTTACGCAGGCCCTCTCAGGTATCCGGGTGCATGTTACCGAGTTGCACGGGGAAAAAGGACAGATCAGCCGGGAGAATATAGTGGTAAATCCTGTGGGATATATCCAGACCACTGCGGTCTCCGAGGCTTATCCAAGCTCTGCGGGATGGTGGCCCGATCCCCTTCTCCGGATGGATCAGTTCCAGGTGGCTGCAGGAGAGGTTCAGCCGGTCTGGGTGACAGTGTATGTCCCCAGAGGCACGCCTTCCGGTTCATACCGCGGCAGGGTGAGAGTCTCGGCAAAAGGCTCGGGCTGGAGGGAGATCCAGCTCGACTTGCGGGTCTGGGGATTCGACATACCGCAGAAACCGAGCCTCAAGACCCTGACCTGGGTCAGCCCGATGGATGATTTCTATGGTTACGAAAAGGGGAGTCCCAGGGAGATCGAGACCCATAAGCGCTACTATGACCTGTTATTGAGACACCGTCTCGGGCCAGGCGGCAACCTGGAGCTTTCGGACGAAATGATTCAGTACTGCATGGACAGAGGCTTGAACAGCTTTCTCCTGGCTGTGATCCCTAACCTTAAGCGCCGGAACTCGGACAGCTATTCAGAGCAATACAAGGCCGCGCTGACTGAAAAACTGGCCGGGTGTGTCGAGCGTTTCGGCCCGCGGGGCTGGCTTGACGGGATGGCTTATGTGTATAATTATGATGAGGTGGACAGGGACCACTGGCCCCTGGCAAAGGAGATGTACCGGCTTGTGAAAAAGGTCAGCCCCCAGCTGAGAGTAATTCAATGTCTGAACATCCCCGAGGGAGTGGAGGCCCTGGCCGGCTATGCGGACACCTGGGATGTCTATGTAGCCCAGTATGAAAAGACAGGGGTGGGGAAGCGGGCAGCCCAGGGAGATGAGGTCTGGCTGGCTGTGTGCTGTTACCCTGCGGTCCGTCCGAACCTGTTCCTCGAGTATCCGGCCCTGGACGCCCGCATACTTGGCTGGATCTGCTGGTTTACCGGCGTTTCCGGGTTCGAATACTGGAGTCCGAACCACTGGGGGAAGAACAGGGAAAACAAATCCTCGCCTGGTCTCAGGGGAGGCTGGATCGCCAATACTTTCAGGAATTACAATGGCGACGGGTACCTGGTCTACCCCGGAGCCGATGGCAGCCCGCTCGGCTCTGTCCGCCTGGCCAACCTGAGAGACGGTTTCGAGGATTACGAATATCTCCGGCTGCTGAAAGATCTAAAAGGCGAGGCCAGAATACCCTCTGATGTGGTGTCATCCCCGACAGAATACTCGGATGATCCCGGGCTGATTTACAAGACAAGAGCCCTTATCGCCCGTGAAATCGAATCACTGCAGGGTGGGAAAACTGATTAGTCCGGATTTGGAGCAGCAATGAAAGAAACAAAACCGCTTGCGCCGCGCAGGCCCACTACTACGGTCAAGGTGGGGAGCCTCTGTATCGGCTCGGAATACCCGGTGCTCGTACAGTCAATGACCAACACCGATACCCGCGATGCTGCGGCCACTCTCTCCCAGATTGCGGCTCTCAAAGAGGCCGGCTGCGAGCTCGTGCGCGTCGCCGTGCCTGATAAAAAAGCGCTGGTCGCCCTGAAAGAAATAGTAAAAAAATCGCCTCTGCCTGTGGCTGCGGATATCCATTTCAACTACCGTCTGGCGCTCGGTTCTCTGGAGGCCGGGGTAGCCAAGCTGCGGATAAACCCGGGCAATATCGGCGGCCCTGACAGGGTGCGCACCATAGCCCAGGCGGCAAGAACGAGAAACGTGCCTATCCGTATCGGAGTCAATTCCGGGTCCCTGGAAAAAGAGCTTCTCCTGTCGTACGGCAGCCCCACAGCCCAGGCTTTGGCCCAAAGCGCCCTGAACCACTGCTGGCTGCTCGAGGAGGCAGGGTTCGAGGACATCGTGGTCTCGATCAAAGCCTCGGATGTGACTAGCACAGTGATGGCAAACCGGATCTTTGCCGCCAGGAAGAATTACCCGATTCATCTCGGGATCACCGAGGCCGGCACGACCCTGCGCGGAGCGGTAAGGAGCGCTGCAGGTCTGGGGATACTGCTGGCCGAGGGTATCGGTGACACTGTGAGAGTGAGCCTCACCGCTGATCCGGTGGTGGAAGTGGATGTAGCCTACCGGATTCTCAGTGCTCTTGGAATCAGGAGGCGTGGTGTCGAGATTATCTCCTGTCCCACCTGCGGCAGGACCGAGGTCGACCTGATCTCTCTGGTCGAGAAGGTCGAAAGATGCCTGCGTGCTGTGGATCTCCCGCTTACCGTGGCTGTCATGGGCTGTGTGGTCAACGGTCCCGGGGAGGCGCGCGAGGCTGACTACGGTATCGCCGCAGGAAAAGGGAGCGGTGTGGTTTTCAAAAGGGGCGAGGAAGTGTGCAAAGTCCCGGAGGGGGAGCTGGTCCGGAAACTCCTGGAGCTGATCTCAGAGGACACCGGAATAATTATCCAAACCGGTTGAACAGAAAGCCTGTACTCCTTAATGCTCTTGCCAGAAACAGAAAATTTGATTAATAATATAGGAGATAAACATCAAGACATGCCCCTGTAGCTCAGAGGATAGAGCGCCGGCCTCCGGAGCCGGGCGCGCAGGTTCGATTCCCGCCAGGGGCGCCATTTAAAAAGCGGCAATTCTATGCATTAAAAAGAGTTGCCGCTTTTTCTTAAGATAGTGGTTTAAGTTAGAATCAGGCTTTATCTCTATTCACAATCATTCATTAAATTCATGGTTTTGCCTTTGCCCCTCTGTGCCTTTGTGCCTCTGTGCCTCTTTCGTTGTAACCGCTAACCGGACATGAGATCTATCAATAACCAGGGCTAATTAAAATCACCCTCCCTCCCTCAACCCCCGGAAAAATTTCTGCATCAGCTCTGCGCACTCGGTCTCCAGGACGCCCCTGGTAACAGCCAGGCGATGGTTCAGCCGCGGATCATCCACCAGGTTGTACAGGCTCCCGCAGGCTCCGAATTTCGGCTCCGGTGCCCCGTATACCAGACGGCCTACTCTGTGGAGGATCATTGCCCCGGCGCACATTACACACGGCTCCACAGTGACATACAGCGTGCAGTGTTCGAAATGCCAGTGCCCGAGCCAGACAGCAGCCTCCCGCAGGGCGAGAATCTCGGCGTGGGCGGTTGCATCCTGGAGCCTGCGGGTGAGATTGTGCCCACTGCCGATAACCCTGTCCCGGTAAACCACCACAGCGCCTACCGGCACCTCATCGTGTCTGGAGGCCTGTTCCGCCTGGGTTAGCGCAGCTAACATATAGTGTTTATCATCCGGGTGGGTTTCCATAGCTTGCCAAAGACTCCTTCTGGCCGCCTGGTTATTCACCGGCGGCGTTTTTGCTCGTGAATGAGACTTTTCGTAAAATATTAAAATAAAAGTCGGGGTGCAGTTATTCAAGACTTTGCGGTAAAAATCCTGTATCTTGCTGAAAGGGCTTCAACCAGGCATCAGTGGCCCGGGCAGGCATAAAAGGCGATTTTGTCCTTTACAATTCCGCCCGAAGAAATTAATATTCGGGAAGAATCATCCATGAAAACATTGGGGCAGTAGCTCAGTTGGGAGAGCGCATCCCTCGCACGGATGAGGCCGTCGGTTCGATCCCGATCTGCTCCACCATAAATCAAGAGGCACATAGTTTTTGGATTGTTCAGGCCGTGTGAATGGCCTGAGATTTCGATTTCTGCTGGAATACCGCGGTGTGAAAGGCCCTGGCGTTTTATCAGCCGGGGTCTTTTTTTATTCCGGATTCGCGGCGTAATGTTTAGGTCATTTCCAACAGGCTTGAGGTCAAGATAAGCATATCAATCTTTGGTATTCTATCCTGATGACCCATATAGAAAACCAGCATAACTCACACAATAGCCAAGATGAATACAATTCCTTACGACATAAATGCAGGCGCTCAAAAGCGGAATAGAACTAGATACCAAATACCCTACACTTTTATTTTGACATTTAAAGGAAAGAGTTATAAAATCGTTTCATAGAACTGCAATTCAGCTCACCGGTTTGGACCGCCATAAGAAGATCGAGTTCAGAACCCAGGCTTTGAAATAAGCACAGCATAGATTTGCCGCACTGTCTGCATCTTTGACCTGGAGGTTGATGTGCATAAAGGTATTATGCTTATCATCACCTCCGCTTTAGTGATCTTCTCTATATCAACGATTTCCTTCTCCCAAGTACAGCCTGAAGTTGAATCAACTTTTCGCGGGGATATAAACGAGGATGGCCAGGTGAACATCTTCGACTTTCTGGAACTGCTGAAGGTATTGGGCAATACTTCTGGGAAAACCGATAGGACGCTCCAGATAGCCGATGTGGACGCCAATGGAGGGGTAAACATTTTTGACCTGCTGGGGCTTCTCAAGGTGCTGGCCGGAAGCGAACAACCGGACGTGATCTACTGGGGACCGGCTATCATTGGACTTAACAGTCCAAGCGCAGCCCTGGGAGACACAATCGACATTGCAGTTGCGAATATCGAGGAAACGGTAAGTGTAGATGATGTTAAAGCATACATAGGTGGGTGTGAGATTGGCATCTTAGATTTCAGCCTTGAGAATGTCAGGATAGTTATTCCTGAAGGGTTTACCGGGGGCAATCTATGGCTGATGATAGGCTCGGACACAACAAATTCTGTGATTTGTAATTATAAAGTTCGACAGCATGTTCAGGCTTCTGTTGGAGGGAATGTTAAACATCCAATTGGAGCGAGTGTCAGTATTCCTATAGGTGCTTTGCAAGAGGATATTTCAATAAGTATAAATGAAATAACAAGAGAGACAATAAAATCCTTAGGAATTCTTGAGGATACATGCGAAGTGTTGGTAGAGCTTGGTCCAACTGGAAGTGTCTTTAGTCTACCTGTCACTGTGGGCCTCCCCTGGCCTAAAAATGTTAGTGCGCAAGATAGTTTAGAGGGGGTTTACTTTAATACAGAGGAGGGAAACTGGGCTTCGTTGCCTACAGTGCAACGTGATATGGTAAACAGAATTCTTTATGTAAGAATGGAACATTTTACGATAGTCAAGTCTCGAAAGAAAACTTACAGCCTTCAGGGCTTAATATTTCAAAGCGGTAGCGGCTTAGAAGGAGTAAATGTAAGTGTAATAGGAAATGGAGTTGATACAACTCTCACTACTGGCACAAACGGAAATTATAGATTGGATGATCTTAAGGATGGAATCTATATGATAATCCCATTCAAGAGCGGGTACACTTTCAATCCTTCAAATGTACAAGCCTCTATAAACAAATCAGATGCTAGTGTTGTTGATATAGGCGCTTCGAAAATTTTGGATACGCCTTTGTTAAATGACCCTGGTAGCATTGTCTGTTCTTGTATTAGTTATATCCTCAACTGGAGCAAAGTGAGCGGAGCAACTTCATACACTATAGAAGAGTCGGATAATAATAACTTTACCATTTCTACCAGATACATCATTAGTGACACACTTCATAGTTTCATTCACAATGTGAGCACGACTACAACTTATTATTACAGGGTGAAGGCCAACAGTGCTACCGATAGCAGCACTTGGTCGAACACTGTGGATTTAGTAGTGAATTCACTTGCAGTACTGCCACCAGTACTCAACGACCCAGGAGATAGTGCAACTATCAACTCAATATTTACACTGGGTTGGTCTCAGGTAGAGGGCGCGACAAAATACCTTATAGAGATTTCAAGTAGTGATTCATTCGGTAATACGGACAGTCTATACACTAGTTTACTCAGAGTCATTCAGATTCAAAATGTTGACCGCAGAACAACCTTCTATTACAGGGTATTGGCTATACTGGATTCCGGTACTACAAATTGGTCAAATGTAGAAAATATTGTTTTATATATCCCGGTAATACCCCAAATTCCATTGGTTTCTGACCCCGGTAGCAGTGTAAACACGGATACTAACTATACTGTTAGTTGGATGACTGCTGTCGGAGCCTTATCTTACACTATAGAAGAGGCGACTGACAGTTCTTTCACCGTGGCTATCAGCCAGACAACCAGCGACACATCAAGGAGCTTCAGCCATAATGTGACAAAGTCTACGGCTTATTATTACCGTGTAAAGGCTAATAGTGCGGCTGGTAGCAGTGACTGGTCGATTACAGTAGACATTATAGTGAATCCTCCGCCACCTTCTATGCCGTTTTTAAACGACCCTGGGAGCATTGTCAGTTCAGATTCTAATTATAAAGTGAGTTGGAGTAGCGTGAGTGTAGCTACTTCCTATACGATAGAGGAGTCCACTGACAGTCTATTTAGCGGGGTGGTAAGCCAGACTGTTACTGATACGTCGCAGACTTTCAGTCACAGAGTGAGTGATACTAACACTTATTATTACCGCGTAAAGGCCATCAATAATGCAGGAAGCAGCAACTGGTCAAATACGGTGGATATGCTAGTCAATCCTCCGCCTCCTAGTACTCCTGTTGTGGCTGATCCTGGGAGCAATGTCGCTTCGGGCGCGAGTTACACTGTGAGCTGGAGCAGTGTAACAGGCGCCGCTTCGTACACAATAGAAGAGGCGACAAACAACTCGTTCAGCGGGGCGACAAGCCAGACTGTCAGCAGTACCTCTCAGAGTTTCAGCCGCAATGTGAGTGCAGTAACCACATATTATTACCATGTGAGGTCCAACAGCACAGTGGGAAACAGTGGCTGGTCAAATGTAGTGGATATCACAGTTTATCCTACTGCCGGATACCTTCCAGATATCTTATTGTTTAAAGGAGGGACAGCCAAACCAGGGGTTACGCTCGATCTAACTGTTGAAATCAGTCTGCACAGTCCAGCTCTTGGTGGTCTGGTTTTAACCCTGGAAGGTGTGCCAGAAGAATTTGACACGGCTGCGGGTGCCTGGTATACATGGTCATCATTAGGAACCATTCTATCGACTAGTGCTACGTCCACCTTGGTTAAATTGGAAGAGGGTATGCTTAACATACAGATAGTTGGTGTGAATATTGATCAGTTTTTGCAATTTCACATAATTCCCTCCGGCTCCGGGGACCTGATCACGTTCCATTTCGGGATTCCTGCTGACATGGCGGAAGACACGATCACTTTAACTGCCGTGGCTAAAGAAAACCTTATGCTACCGTGGCCGGTTACTAATCCGGCTTTTACTAAATTTCCTGTTGTTATAATTGATCCTATTATTATCAAAGGTTCTTCTATCCAGTTACCAACAATGGTCTCCATACCCGCGGGTACGTTCCAGATGGGTAGCACGACTGGAGATTCTATTGAGCGTCCAGTGCACGAGGTAACAGTGAGCGGGTTCGAGATGAGCAAATATGAGATAACGAACACTCAGTATGCGGAGTATTTGAACGCTGCCCTGGATTCTGGCGAGATAACGGTCACCTCGTCTAGCATTGTTATTGGTGCTGCAGGCGACTACAGTGGGTATGTGTATCTATCTCTATTAGGTAGCAATGACTCAAACAATAAGTGCTGGATCAGTTACAATAACAACACTTTTACAGTTGCATCTGGTAAAGAGAACTGGCCGGTGGTATATGTGACTTGGTGGGGAGCCAAGGCTTTTGCCTTGAAGAACGGTTTTGACCTGCCCCGTGAGGCTGAGTGGGAGTATGCTGCCCGTGGGGGAAAGCAGTACGAGTACGGGACGGATGACGGGACAATCGGGAGCGACAAGGCGAATTACAACTGGAACGTCGGTTATCCGAAGGACGTGGGCAGTTATCCAGCGAACCCGTTCGGTCTTTTCGATTTGACCGGAAATGTAAGGGAGTGGTGCAACGACTGGTATGGGAGTTACAGCAGCGAGAATGAGAATGATCCTCGTGGGCCATCATCTGGCTCAACCAATATTTCTCGGGGCGGCGATTATGTCACTTCTACATCCTACTGCCGGTCAGCTACTCGCCTCCAAGCCTATCCTGGTGTCGCTGCCGCCTACAGGGGATTTCGGGTAGTGCGTCGTTAGTCGTTTCCCCAAAACTTCATCTTGCCGGTTTACAGGAATACATCCCGTTCGAATTGCTTTTCATCCTTTTCTTTATATAATCAAATTATTTCTGGAATAATCGGGAAAAAGGATTATAATTGCATCATATCTTTCCAAACAATTTGTGACCACACCTTGAAGATGTATTAACGATAAGAGTTACAGCACTCCGCATAAATTTTCATATCAACGATTTCGAGAACAATAATACGGTCACATAAATCAGGAACTCCGCTCCTATAGCTTAATCGTAACCGATAACGAGGGAGCAACCAAGATTTATTCCAGGAAAGTTCTTGTCTATCCAAGCGGAGTATACGAACGAGGCGATGTCAACCGGGACGGAAAAACCGATATATTTAATCTTCTCGAACTGCTTAGGATTCTTGGTTCGGGATAGGCTGGCAAAGGAGGATTTTAAATTAGCAAAGCGTGACCTGCCACACGAAAATAATTTCATGATGTCAAGACACCGATGATCTATTAATTTTTCCAGATTTAGGAGTTCATTCTAATGAATATGCAAGAAATAAACTTAAATAGTTGGGAAGAATTCGAAGAGCAACTTAAAAGACTCGAAAACGAGCGCCTTCAAAAAAAATCCTCTTCTAAATTTCTTTATCGTGGGCAAGAAGAACACAATTGGAAACTTCTAACTACGCTTGAACGGCTTGAACGGTATGAAAAAGAAAGATTGTCACTGGTGCAATACCATCATTTGATTTCTGTAGTAAAGCCACAGATTGAGTCTTTTACCGGTTTAAATTGGAACATATTGAAATACCCGGAAGGAATCAAAAAATGGCTTAAAGATAACGTCATACCAGATGCTTTTGGTTGGTCTACTGAGTTTCAGGGTACATATAGCTACATGGCATATCTTCGGCATTATGGTTTTCCGTCACCATTCCTTGACTGGACACGTTCGCCGTACATTGCAGCATACTTCGCCTTCCGCAAAACCTCGCCTTGCCAAAATAAAGTATCGATTTTCATCTACTTGGAGTCAACAAGCAACATTGGATTAAAATGTGGGTCCAATAATAAACCATATATTCGCAGATTTGGACCATATGTTAAGACAGACCGCCGGCATTTTCTTCAGCAGAGTCAATATACAATCTGCATCATTTTGGAAGGCAATGAGTGGCGCTACGTGCCACATGAAGAAGCTTTTGCTCGCTGTGATCCAAATCAAGACGTTCTATGGAAATTTAATATTCCTTCTTCTGAAAGGTTGAAGGTTTTGAAACTACTCGAGAGTTATAACATAAATGCCTTATCACTGTTTGGTTCGGAAGAGAGCCTCATGGAGACTATGACCTTAAGGGAAATTCAATTAAGAGATAATGAGCTCTAACAACGCCTCATCCAGACGCGGATTAAGACCAGTTTAGTTTCAAATTGCTGGATGACCGTGCTGTTTAAGGAAACCGGTAGCTTTTGAAGAACATGACCATCTCCGAGAAAATGTTTGAGCAATACTGTGAAGAAAACAGTATTGGCTGGACGCGAATAGTGGAGTCGACTGAGAAGCGTCCAGATTATTATATTAGTATTGCTGGGGTAAATATTGTTGTAGAAATTAAGCAGTTTGATCCAAGTAAAGAACAAAAGAAACTTTTGAGAAAGTTTAAAGAAAATGGTCGCTTCTATAATGGAGGCACACCCGGAGACAAAGTTCGAAGCGCAATCAAGAAAGCAGGACCACAATTATCAACACTTTCAAAGAAAAGATACCCATCTATCTTAGTTCTTTATAATAATCTCCCATTTGTCCTTGGTAACCCTACTGAACCATACAATATTAAGGTTGGAATGTACGGATTAGAAAGAATTGATCTAAATATGCCGAGAGATTTTAAAACGCCTACTGTTATTGTAGATAGAAAATTTGGCAAAAAGAGAAAACTAACAAAAGAACACAATACAAGTATTAGCGCTTTGGCCGTGCTGCCTAATACAAAAGAAAAGGGTCTGTGGCTAGACGTTTATCATAATGAACATGCAGCAATTGAACTCCCAAAGGGTCTCGTAAGCTCTCTTCGTGCTGCCGAGTTTGTTCTCTCTGAAAAGATACAAGGCGAGTTTCAAGAGTGGAGGCAGGTCGCTCGTTGACTCACCATTCACGAAAAAAATACTGAAAACACGATAAAAATGCGCGAAATCGAGTAACTTATTCCACGGAATTCCGCCTTCAACCATACTTAACCAAAAGAGGAGTAAAACTACAAAATGATGCAAATTCAATACCCCCGGGGCTTTAACAATTATGGAACCGTTTAGAATCGGAAAAGGTATAAAGATTGCAAAAAAATTAACTAAACATTTAACCTTGCGCTGTCGAATATATAGACGGTTATATGACCGCTAAATTAATTCGTGTTGACATTTCTAATACAGCCTAGTAGAATATAAGGGAGTAGAGAGAACCCTTACTCTCTCTTTGAGAGGGTAAGTTGAATAGACCCCTTACTTTCTTTCGCGACGGTAAGTACAATAGGCCCCGGGGGATCAATCGATCCCCCGTTTTTATTTTTAAAACCCTAGTCAATATCCTCCCCAAAATCAAATCCATTTACCGGCCTTCACCTGGGACCCTGGCAACTCTAGTCTGGTTATTTTCCAGGCTGCGGGTTATTTTTATGGTCAGTAGTGCTGAATCGCATTCCTTGGTTTTGTCCAGCGGGTGACAGCCCCGGAGCAAACATAGATGCAGGAAACGATATCCGGAGAAATCGAGCATATCAGCTTTTACAATGCTGAAAACGATTATACCGTGGCGCGCTTGAGAGCAGCGGAGACTGACCAGCGGATCACTGTGGTCGGCCATCTCTCCGGCGTGCACAAGGGCGAGAGCCTGCGTCTCACCGGCTTCTGGAAACAGCACCCGCGGTTCGGGCAGCAGTTTGCAGTGGAGTCTTTCGAGACAGTCTATCCTGAGACCGTGGAGGGTATCGAGAAATACCTGGCCTCTGGCCTGCTCAAGGGCATCGGTCCCAAAACCGCTGAAAGAATCGTTTCCTGTTTCGGCCGCGAGACTCTCGAGGTGATAGAGAAAGAGCCGGAAAAGCTCGAGCAGGTGCATGGCTTAGGGAAGAAGCGGATCGCGCAGATCCGTGATTCCTGGGAAGAGCAGCGCGGGCTGCGGAAGCTGATGATCTTCCTTCAGAGCTATGGGATCGGGGGAGCCCTTGCCGTGCGCATCTACCGCCAATACCGTGAAAAGGGCGTGGAAACTGTTTCCAGGGAGCCCTACCGCCTGGCAGAGGAGGTGCGCGGCATCGGATTTGCCACTGCAGACCGGATCGCTGAGAGCCTTGGATTTGCCCGGGACAACCCCCTGCGGATAAAGAGCGGCCTGCTTTACGCAGCCTTGCTGGTCCAGGAGCAGGGGCATACCTGCCTGCCCCGCGGCTATTTTCTCAGGAAAGCCTCTCAGTTGCTCGTCTTGAGCGAGGAGCTTCTCGAGCCTGCTTTTTCCGAGCTGACACAGTCCGGGAAACTGATCCTGGAACAGGACACGGAAACAGGAGAAGGCTATGTATACTCGGCGGTCTGTTTCTGGGCTGAGACAGTCGTTGCAGAGGGCCTGGCGCGGATCGTGGGGCAGAGGGACCTTATCTCCGAGCTGGACTCAAGAGTGGACTATGCCCGGGCCCTGGCGGAGTTCGAAAATAAAACCGGGATCAGGCTCTCTGAAGAGCAGAGAGCCGCGGTGACGAGCGTGCTCCGGGACGGGGCCGCGATTGTCACCGGCGGGCCTGGAACCGGCAAGACCACGGTAATAGCTGCCATTACCTCGTGTCTCGAAGGAGAAGGCCTTCAAGTAGTGCTCACCGCTCCGACCGGGAGGGCAGCCAAGAGGATAGCTGAAACCACAGGCGCCCCTGCCTCGACAATTCACCGCCTGCTGGGCTGGAGCTTTACAGAAGGCAAATTCCTCCATCATGCCGGTCGGCCTCTCGAGGGGGATGTTTTCGTGGTGGATGAGGTCTCCATGGTCGACCTGCTGCTCTTTGCCTCTCTGATCGAGGCCCTGCCCAGGGGCTCTGCGCTCATTCTGGTAGGCGATGTGGACCAGCTCCCTTCTATCGGCCCGGGGAAGGTGCTTTCAGATTTGATTGTCAGCCGCGCCCTGACTGTTTACAGGCTGAAAGAGATCTTCCGCCAGGCCAGCCGCAGCCTGATAATCCAGAACGCCCACCGGGTGCGCCAGGGAAAGCTTCCTTTAGGCGCCAGGACAGAAAAAAATTCCACGACTCCTGTCCAGGCGGAAACCGATGCAGAAACGAAACCCGACTTTTTCCTGGTGCGGCAGACTGATCCGGTGAAAGCCCGCGAGATGGTGGTCCGCCTGGCTGCAGAGCGGATCGTGGAGCGTTTCGGGATGGACCCGATGCGCGACCTCCAGGTAATCACTCCCATGAACCGGGGGGTCTGCGGGACCAGGGAGCTCAACGCTGCCCTTCAGCAGGCGCTGAACCCCCTGGGGGCCAAAGTCAAGATTACCGGCAGGGATTTGAGAATCGGCGACCGGGTGATGCAGGTGCGCAATGATTACGAAAAAGATGTCTACAACGGCGACGTGGGACGCATCGCCGGATTCGACAGCGAGATGCAGACAGTGAGAGTGGATTTTGAAGGGCGGCAGGTGGATTACGATGCCTTAGAGCTTGATGATATCGTTATCGCTTATGCAGTGACTGTGCATAAAAGCCAGGGCTGCGAATACCCGGCCGTGATCCTGACCCTGCTGAATGAGCACTTTATCATGCTGCGGAGGAACCTTCTCTATACCGCGATCTCGCGGGGCAGGGATATTGTGGTGCTGGTCGGTGATCCGCAGGCTGTGGCCCGGGCTGTGGAGAACGCCAGGGAGCAGTTCCGCTCGAGCCGTCTTGCGCAGCGGGTGCGCTCGGTATTAAAATAATGTTGACTATTATTCTCAAACTGTGTAGATATTTAAGTGCAGCGTTTTTAGTCCTAAATATTCATAAGTTTCCCCAGGCGTTGTAAGGACACGGCATGCGGTGTCTCTACGGTGCATCTCTTTTTTTTACAACTTTTTCAGGAAGCAAACCGATTTTACATGAAAATTTAGGAGATTGTCATTCTTTGTTATGGCCGTACATGTACATTAGGATTTATGAATAATACCGGATTAAATATTCAAAGACAGGGTTTCCCTGACTTTTTATCACCATTAATGAGGCCGAAAATAAATGTCTAGCTGCTGGGAGCGCATGGCCGAGGTCTCCCGGGCGCACAAGAGCCGCATCTGCATCGGATTGGATGTCGATCTTGAAAAGCTGCCCGGGCATTTACGGAGCAAACCGGACCCGATATACTCTTTTAATTGCGCTGTGATCGAGGCCACAGTCGATCTTGTCTGCTGTTATAAGCCGAATATGGCTTTTTATGAGGCTGAGGGCCTCTCAGGTCTCCAGGCTCTGGCCCGCACCGTGGACTATATCAATGGCAGGGTTCCGGTGATTCTGGACTCCAAGCGTGGAGATATAGGCAACACGGCGAAAAAATACGCCCGCGCCGCGTTTGAATGGCTGGGGGCTGATGCAGTGACAGTCAATCCATACCTGGGGCTGGATTCAGTGGCGCCTTTTATGGAGTACCGGGATAAAGGCATATTCGTGCTCTGCCTGACCTCTAACCAGGGTTCTGAGGACTTTCAGCTCTTGCCTGAAGAGGCACCTCTCTACGAGCGTGTCGCCAGGAAAGTCCTTCAATGGGACAAGGATAAGGGATGCCTGGGACTGGTGGTCGGAGCTACGCACCCGTCCGAGGTCGGGCGGATCAGGGCGATTGCAGGAGAGCTGCCTTTTTTATTGCCCGGGATCGGCGCCCAGGGGGGGGGTATTAATTGCGTCACCGCGGCAGAGGTTCCGCAGCCGGACAAGCTGGGTGTGGTTGTCAATGCCTCGCGAAGCGTTATTTATGCAGGCGCAGGAAAAGATTTCACTGTTTCTGTCAGGGCAGCCGCCGAGGAGCTTCGCCGGCTCGTGGGCGGTCCTGTTTCCGATTGACCAATTAAAAACAGGGAGGGAAAATGCCGGAAGATCTGACTGACAATTTTATTAAATACCTGCGGGAAAACAGCTACCTTATTACCAGGCAGAGAAGAAGGATCGCCGAGATCATTTTCAACACTCCCGGCCACCTGAGTGTAGAGGATATTCAGGACCTGCTGCGCCAGAAAAAAATCTCGGCTTCCATCGCTTCGATTTACCGGACCCTGGACGTGCTGATCAAGAGTAATCTGGTAGTTCAGCACCGGTTCGGCAAAAGGTTCAAACGGTTCGAGGCTATCCGTCAGGACAAGCATCACGATCATCTCATTTGCCTGCGCTGCGGCAAGGTTCTGGAATTCAAAAATGACATTATCGAGGACCTGCAGGTCGAGATGGCCGCACAGCACAACTTCAATATTACAGATCATAAGCTTGACATTTATGGCTACTGCAGCAAATGCCGGAACAAGGTTTAATCCCTTTTAATTCTCTTAGTTCCCCTTGGTTTGCTGTGGGTAGCGCATTTCAAGCGGCCCGGCAGCCTGTCTTATTTTCGAGGAAGACCCGAAAAAAACAAGGAGTAAGCGAGTTGCTTAAAACATCTCTCTTATTATTCACTGCAGCCATGTTTTTTCCATTTGGTCTGCAAAATGGCGCAGCCAGCCAGGCGGCGCCTGCCGCTTTCCGCTATGTTGTAAAAAGAGCCGCTAATCCGGTCCTGATAGATGGACACCTCGATGAACCCGAGTGGAAAGCCGGCGAGCCGATAAAGCTTGCGGCTTACAACGAGGGGTTGAGCCTTAAACAGGAAACCACTGCCAAACTGCTCTGGGACGATGATTATCTATACATCTCTTTCCTATGCGAGGACAGCAATATCTGGTATTCGCTTGTCCATCGCGATGAGTTCCTCTGGGTCGAAGAGGTGGTGGAGGTGTATCTCAACCCTGATGGCGACAGGGAAACCTACCTCGAGCTTCAGGTAAATCCGGTGGGAACGCTATTTGACGGGTATATTTTGAAAAGGGACGGGCGCAGGGACTTGCTTCTGGCCTGGAACAGCCAGGACCTGAGACGGGCTGTGGTAGTTCAAGGCACGTTGAACGACTCCTCTGACACAGACAGAGGCTGGTCTGTTGAAATGGCGGTTCCGCTGAAAGATCTGCCAACTGGTCCGAATAATCCGCCCAAGCCCGGGGATAAGTGGCGGATCAACCTCTACCGCATCGACAGGCCCCAGCAGGGGAAGTTCGATCCTTTTGAATACAGCGCCTGGTCCCCGGTATCCGGCGATAGTTTCCATGATCCGGACCGCTTTGCTGAAATTGAATTTTCAGCCAGTACTCTCCCTTAAAGCTCTCCTGGAGGCAATGTCAGATAATCCCATTTTTATTAATAACTTACGGGGTATAATCAATAATACGACAAGCATGATGGAAACAGTCCAGGCCAAGTGGGCGGGCCAATCTCCGTAACGGCAGTAGAAAGTGGTCTTATCGTATGCCCGTATTGTATCCGTAGCGCTGGCTGTCTCAAACAGAGCGGTGGCCTTGCGCCGCCGGCCGAGAGGATCGTAACAAGCGCTGATACCCGTATTTGCAGCCCTTACTATCTCGCGCCGCTGCTCTATGGCGCGCAGCACCAGAAACGAGCTATGCTGGCTGGCGGCGCTGGTCCTTTCAAACCAGGCATCGTTGGTAATATTGACCACAAACTGAGCGCCCCGGCGGACAAGCTCTGCGGACAATTCCGGGAAAATAGACTCAAAACAGATCAGTGCTCCAAAGCGCTTTTCGCTTATTTGAAAAACCACGTGACGGTTGCCTGTAGCGAAATGCGAACCTCCGACATCGATCTCTTTAAGGACCGGAAAGATGTCCTCATAGGGCCAGCGCTCGCTTACCGGAACCATTTTGATTTTATCGTAATAACCGACTATCCGGCCTTCAGGACTGAAAAGAAAAGCCGAATTATAAGAATCATAGGAGCTTCCCTTTTTACTGCGCCGGTATTCCGGAGCACCGGTAAAGAGATAAACTTTGAGACGGCTGGCCAGTGTCTCGACATAGTGACGGTAATGCTGGTCTATGCGCAGGTAGGCGGGAGCTGCGGCTTCGGGCCAGAGGATGAGATCCGGCCCGTTCTGTGACTGGGCTTCCGAGAGGCTCGCCAGCAGGCGGAAAGTGGAATCCTGCATTTCCGGGGACCACTTGATCTCCTGGGGTATGTTCGGCTGAATGTAAGATACCCGTATTTGGGGAGCTTTTCGAGCCATTTTCTCATAAGTGAGAAAATGGAAAAGCCCCAGGATGAAAGGCCCGGCAAATAAAATTATTAATACTCCGGCAACCGGGCGCGCCTTCCGGGCTGCAGAGAGTCTTTTAACAAGCTCGTAGATCAGGGCGTTGATAAATACGAGCCAGAGGGTTATTCCATAGGGGCCGGCGCAGGAGGCCATTTGCAGCCACAGGGGATAATCTGTCAAGCTGTAGGCGAGCTGTCCCCAGGTAAAAGCCAGGTCTCCATGCGCGTGCACATACTCTATTGCGGTCCAGACAAAAGGAGCGCTGAATAAGAGCGGCAGTCCGAAGCGTTCTTTCAGCTTTTTTACAAGCAGAGCCACAGCCACCTGGTTTATCGACATGAGGATAATCAGCACCAGAAAGCCCACCCGGGTAAACAGGGTGATCCAATAGAGCAGTCCTCCCCAGTAGATAAGGCCGCAGAACATAGCGCCGAGGGAAGCCCGGCAGGTAGAGGATTCATTCTCAATGAAATAAAAAAGGGGCACAAGAGCCAGGAATGAAGGCATAAAGAGTTTGAAAGGGGGAAAGCATAAAACGAGCAGGAGTCCGCTTAACAGAGGGGCGATGGCAAGAAAGCGGTTTTTCATTGCACTCTTTGGTCTAAAATACTCGTTCCTGGTGATGAACTGAATCTCTGAAATACTTAATAATCCCGGTTCTCCAAAATCCTGGGAGAATCTAGCTCCATGCCAGCAAAAAAGCCAGCTAAAAAAATAAAAAAATTAATCTACATTTTTTCACAGCTTCTTGTCCGCCTTTTCCTGAAAATATTCTTCGGCTACCGGTACACCTTTGCCGAACCGCTTGCCAAAGGATGTCCGATGATTTTCGCTTCCAACCATGCAAGCTATTTTGACCCGCCCTGTGTTGGAGCAGCGATCATTGACTTTGAGCGCGATATTTTTTTCATGGCCAAGCTGGAGCTGTTTAAAAGTCCATTTTTCGGCTCTCTTATCCGTTTTTACAACGCTGTGCCGATTCGAAGGGGAGTGATGGACTGGAAGGCGCTAGCACAAGTGAAAACGATTCTTAAGGGTGGGGAAGCGATTATACTGTTTCCTGAGGGTACGCGCAGCAAGGATGGCAAGCTGGGCGAGGCAAAATTCGGAGTTGGGATGCTGGCCCAGGAGACGGGCGCTACAATCGTGCCTGTATACGCCCGCGGCACGGATCGTCTGCTGGATGCCTTTCTCAGGCGGAGGACCATGAAAATTTGTTTCGGGCTCGCCATTGGTCCGGAAGAGTACGTTGATTTTGACCGTTCCACGCAAGGCCAGCTTGCAATCTCCAGAATGGTGATGCAGCGAATCGCAGCCCTGAAAGAAAGTTGTGAGGCATAAAATGGCCGGCTGAGTGTCAGAAAATGCAGGCGGTTTAGAATTGGGCGCCCGGATGCGGATTAAATTTAGAAATTATTGACATTTTTATTTTTATAATTTAGATTGAAAGTCTTAATAAAATTTTTGACCCCGTCAATGGGGTAATTTTTTTAGGGAAAAGGAGGATAAACTATTTTTATGACTGATCCTGAAAAGAGAACCACTAACCCCCAACCAGATGATCAGCAGTCTGAAGACCAGGTAGAAGCCGGTACAGAGGCCGCGGACACCGGGGAAAAAGCGGAGGCTGTTGAAAAAGCTGAATCATCTGCCAAAAAAGCTGAAGGAAAGACTGAGACCTCCGCTGTAGCCATAGAAGAGAAACCGAAAGAGGAGAAACCTCCCCAGGGCCCTTCAATGGAGGATGAGGAATACTGGGAAATGCAGGATGAAGGTGTCGAGTACACCAAGGAAGAATACGAGCAGTTGCTGGAAATGTACGATTCCACCCTTACCAGTATTGAAGAGGGTCAAGTTATCAAGGGTAAGGTAATCCGGGTGACCGAAAGCCATGTCGTGCTCGATATAGGTTTTAAAAGCGAGGGCTCGGTTCCGATCGAGGAATTCAAAAGCAAGGATGAAGCCAAAGAAGGGGATGAGATCGAGGTGTACCTCGAAAGCCTGGAAGATGAAGATGGCGTTGTCGTTTTATCCAAGAAAAAAGCCGATTTCTTACGGGTCTGGGACCGCATTCGCAGGGCTCACGAGGAAGATGAGCTTGTTGAAGGCGTGGTTGTCAGGCGGATCAAAGGCGGAGTGGTTGTGGATCTGCTTGGGGTGGATGCGTTTCTCCCCGGCAGCCAGATCGCTCTGCGCAGGATCCCCAATATGGACGAACTGATTGGCCAGACCTTTAAGTTTAAGATAATCAAGATCAACAAGAGGCGCCGGAATATTGTAATCAGCCGCCGGGTGATTCTCGAGGGCGAACGCGAACAAAAGAAAGAAAAACTCCTTCAGGAACTCGATGTCGCACAGGTCAGGGAAGGACAGGTCAAGAATATCACCGATTTCGGCGCTTTTATCGATTTGGGAGGTGTGGACGGGCTGCTGCATATTACCGACATGTCCTGGGGACGGGTTTCCCATCCGAGTGAAATGGTGGCCCTCGGAGACAGGATCCAGGTCAAAATCCTCGATCTGGATTTTGAGAACGGCAGGATCAGCTTGGGCCATAAGCAGCTCACCCCGTATCCCTGGGAGAATGCGGCTGAAAAATATCCTGTGGGATCCAAGGTCCGCGGGAAAGTGGTTTCAATCACCAATTACGGCGCCTTTGTGGAGCTCGAGAAAGGTATCGAGGGCCTGGTGCACATCTCAGAGATGAGCTGGACCCGCCATATCCGTCACCCATCCAAAGTCGTGGCTATCGGGGATACGGTAGAAGCGATGGTACTGAGTATCAATCCGGGAGAGGAAAAGATCTCGCTCGGCATAAAGCAGATGGAGGCCGACCCCTGGAAAACCCTCAGTCACAAATACCCGGTAGGCACAGTTATCGAGGGCCGGGTGCGCAATCTCACCAGCTATGGAGCATTTGTAGAGATCGAGGAAGGTATCGACGGACTGGTCCATATCTCCGACATGTCATGGACCAAACGCGTGCACCATCCGAGTGAGGTGGTCAAGAAAGGTGACAAAGTCCAGGTCGTGGTGCTGAACATGGACATCGAAAACAAGCGTATCAGTCTGGGAATGAAGCAATTGTACGAAAATCCATGGGATAGATTGAAAGAGAATTATCCTGTGGGAACTGAGGTCGACTGCGCTATCGTGCGCCTGCTGGAAAAAGGAGTGGTGGTTGACCTGGGCAATGATGTGGAGGGTTTCGTGCCGATCTCCCAGCTCGGGATTAAGGGTACTGTGAACAATCCGGCTGAAGTTTTGAAGATCGGCGATGTCCTCGACCTCAGGGTAATCGAGGTGGATCCTGAGAACCATCGTATAGTACTGGCCGTAAGGGATATGGTCGAGGTGAAGAAAATCGCCAAGGAGAGGTTGAAGAAATCAAGGGAAGAAAAACGCGCTGAGGCCGAGGCGGAGGCTGCCAAGGCCGGGAAAGAAGAAGCCCGGGAGGTGAAGGAGGAAGCTGTCGAAGTTGGGAAAGAAGAAGCCCGGGAGGTGAAGGAGGAGGCTGTCGAGGTTGGGAAAGAAGAAGCTGAGGCTGCGGAAGAAGAAAAAGCCGAGGCTCTTGAAGAGGAAGCCGAGGCTGATAAAGCGGCCCCCAAAGTTAGGAAAAAGGTTGCCGCAGCCAGGCAAGAGGAAGATAAGGAGACTGAGCCGGAAAAAGAACAGCCCTCCCAAAAGGTCGAGCCAGAAGCAAGTGAAAAAGAGGCTGAAAAGCCTCAGGATCAGAAACCGGGCGCTGAAGAGCCTGAAAGCAAGGCAATCGGGCAGGAAGAGACTCTGAAGGATAAGGGAAGCGGCGGACAGGTTCAGGCTGAAAAAAAAGAAAAGCGGAAAAAAGCCGTAGAAGAGCAGATAGAAAAAGCCAGCGCATCTCCGCCTGCCGACCAGCCTGAAATGAGTACGACGAGCCGGGAAGAGTCAGAAAACAGCGAAAAAGATAATTCGTAAAGAATCGGGCGCATGGTCCGCTGCCCGCATGAAAAAGGTGCATGTGAGTTTGCATGCACCTTTTTTTCTGTAAAATGAGGAAGACCAAGTTTATC
>DATKXY010000103.1:0-31757 GCA_035528795.1 archaeon
TTATATTGTTTTTATATGCTTTAGCCTTGGTTATTAATATAAGTTGAGTAAACAGGAATGATTTACCGGATGTCGATTCTTACATTTAAGGCGCCGGCGACTTACTTTACCTGACAACGGTTGAAATACCCCGGGAGAAAAGCTTCTACAACTGCCGAAAATAGGTTTTAGTGCAGCTACCTGGGATGATAAAGCCATCCCAGTTGAAACCAGGGGCCATAAGAAGCCCTGAAGTCCGAGGACCCTGTTTCTGGAGCGTGTAGAAGACAAGTAATTTCCATCATTGCCATATCAGATGTACAACGCCTAGGCAGGCCTTTGCGCAGGCTTCCTGCACACCAGGCGAGCTTGGCGAAGCGGAGTAAAAGATTTAAGTGCCAGGATTAACTTTTGTTTCTTTTTGTTTAAAAAGAAATGGTTTTGCTTCTTTTGCCACCAAAAGAAGAAATAAAATTTCCTTTACGGACAGATGTAAACAATTTTATAACCTGAATAGTAAAAGCTCTGGTCGGATTATTCCATATAAGCATGAACATAACAATCTACCTTTTAGAAAAAATGGATCAGACATTCATCAAGGCCATCTGGCAGGAAGGACGAAGCATAAGAAGTTTCACTCATTATGCGATCCTTTATGGAATGAATAACGCCTGGTCCCGCTGTGAAAAAAGCGGGATCAAGCCCCGGGAGCGCGACTTTGTTTTCAGTCTCGTTCTTGATAGTGTCCCGCTGATGTATGATTCATTCAAGTATTTATTCAAAAGGCATAATATTCCATTCTCGATAATCTCGGTTTATTGCCGCCGGACACCGAAAGTGACATATGCCGGTATTTCAAAAAAATCCTGTGCACTCGGGGATATTTTATTCGTTCACATTCACAGAGGCCGCTCCGGAGAAGAAGTGAGAAACGCTTTGCTTTGCCAGGCAAAAGCCGCTGCCAGGAAACCTTATCATGTTTCTCCATCAGAAAGAGATCAATTGGAACTCTACACGAATTGGCCGGATTTCACCTATTGCAGTTCAGGAACTATAAATGGAAAGACCAGAAGCATAAATCCGAAAGCTCCTCATTCAGGCGCCCAATACCTGTTGATTGACAATAAGCCGCCGGATGATCCGGACAGCGGGTTGTCGGGCAAGCCCGGATTCTATCCGGTCGGCTCGTGCATGCCTGATCAGTACCTGTTTGACCACAATGATTTGACCACTGAATTATATGACTTCTTTATTTTCCATTCAGGAAGGTCGTTTGAGAGCAGGCGCGATTCTGAGGGAAAGCGCGACTGGTCCGAGATTGTCTGGGATTTGCTGGATATCGGCTTGAAAAAAGCGTTCAACAGGCGAAAATCAGTACAAAGTCCTGACCTGAGTGTTTCGGACTGGAAAGATCAATTGACGGATGGAGCCTTTTTTGCGCAATCCTCGAAACCATTCGGGAGCAAGATCGCTGAGGAAATTCTGGGACCCAGCGGCGCTTCAATTCTGTTTCAAGCCCCCGATATTCCTCAAAAAACGAATATTGAAGAAAAAAGTTTTGAAAATAATAAGAAGGGAGTATCCATTGTTTTGTTTGAGACCGGGGAGGGTATCTTAGAGTCAAAAATTTAAAAATTGTCTATTACTAGAGGTTGGAACTGACTGTCAATTACACTGTGTTTTTTTCTGCTCAAGCCTGCTGGATAGTTGCACCGCATTTTCTTTTCAAATATTTTAAGGAGTTCATTTTCTTTTTCCCGGTTAACCCAGACCAGTTAACCGGATTTTACACTGATATTTGATTCTCCTTACAACTGAAGATTAAACAGAACCACTCGATTTCTAAAGGAGCCGCCATGCGTGCCACCATAAAATCAGCTTTTATGTTATTTGCCAATCTGTTGTTTCTCGTTCTTCTCTCCGGTTGCGGGAAGGGAGGTGTCGAGGATACGGCGGTACTGCTCGAGGATGATTTCTCAGGGCTTGAGACAGGCATGTTCTCAGCCCCGGTGGGTCCGCACACAGAGTACCACTACCTGCCCGAGGCCGCTCCCAGGGGCAACTGGGCGGTCAGTTGTTTTACCTGGGAACAGGGAGCCCAGCGGGCCTGGTGGGTCAAGGATGAAAACGGCTCCCGTGTAATGGCTCAGACTTTCGACAGCAAACAGATGACCCATACCCACCCCATGGTGATCTCAGGCGACATGCTCTGGACGGATTATACCCTGAGAGTGACTTTTGCCGCTGATTCACAGCGCGACCAGTGCGGGGTGGTTTTCCGCTACCGCAACGACCGCTGCTATTACTTTTTCGGCTTGGACGGCCCCAAGGCGCTCTTGAAAATGGTCCGGCACGCTACTGACTTCCACAAGCCTTATGAAAAGGTTCTGGCCGGGGAGGATTTCGCCTGGGAGACCGGGAAGTATTATACGGCAGTCATCCGGGTGCAGGGCGGGAGTATTCAGGCCAGCCTTGAAGGCGGGCCGAAGCTTGAAGCCGTTGATAACACTTACCCGCACGGCAAGGTGGGCTTGACCTCTGATGTGCCGGCCCGCTATAAGCAGGTAACGGTAACCACCAGTGCCGGAGAAAAGAAGCGCATTGAAGAGCTCAAGGTCCAGGGCGCAGCAGAGCTGGCCAGGCTCAGGGCAGCCAATCCCAAGCCGGTGGTCTGGAAGAAAATCGAGACCGCGGGGTTCGGGGTAGGGAGAAATTTGCGTTTCGGCGATCTTGACGGGGACGGCGTAATCGATGTGCTGATCGGCCAGGTGCACCACCACGCTGCTCCCAGGGACAGCTACAGCGAGCTGAGCTGCCTGACCGCGATGACTTTCGACGGCGTGATGCTCTGGCAAATCGGCAAGCCTGACCCGGAGAAAACCCACCTGACCAATGATGTGGCTTTCCAGATCCACGATATAGACAATGACGGGAGAAACGAGGTTGTCTATACCATGAACATGGAGCTGGTGGTGGCTGATGGCGCCACAGGCAAGACCAAATACAAGACCCCGACCCCCCAAAGCAAGGCCCCGGCAGACAGTTTCCCCCGCATCCTGGGAGATTGCCTGTTTTTCTGCGACCTGCGGGGCACCGGCAAGCCCCGCGACATCATTATCAAGGACCGCTACTGGCATCTCTGGGCCTTGAATGACCGCCTGGAGATTATGTGGGAGGGCGCCTGCAATACCGGCCACTACCCTTATGCCTATGATGTGGACCGGGACGGCAGGGACGAGCTGGCTATCGGCTACACGCTGTTCGATGACAACGGGAAGATGCTCTGGACTCTGGACAGTGTGGTGCAAGATCATGCAGATGGCGTGGCAGTGGTGGATTTCAAGGAAAAAGAGGGCTCTGTACCGCGCATTTTATATGCGGCCAGCGATGCGGGAGTTTTTTTCACTGACCTCAAAGGCAATATTCTGAGACACTACTGGATCGGCCACGGGCAAAACCCCGCAGTGGCAGATTTCAGACCCGATCTCACGGGGCTCGAAGCGCTCTCGATAAATTTCTGGGGAAATCAGGGCATAATCCATTTTTACGACAGCCGGGGCGAAATCTATCACGATTTCGAGCCGAACCAGTACGGCAGCATGTGCCTGCCAGTGAACTGGACCGGCAAAGCGCAGGAATATTTCGTGCTCTCGCCCAATGTGAAAGAGGGGGGAATGTTCGACGGCTGGGGACGGCCTGTGGTGGCCTTTCCGGATGACGGGCATCCGGACATGTGCAATGCTGTGCTGGATATTACCGGAGACTGCCGCGATGAGGTCGTGGTCTGGGATCCCTATGAAATCTGGGTCTATACCCAGGATGACAATCCGAAACAGGGAAGGCTCTATAAGCCTGTGCGCAATCCCCTGTACAACTATTCGAATTACCAGGCCACGGTTTCCCTGCCCGGCTGGTCTGAATAAGCTATTTTAGTAACTGGCAAACTTTTCAGCCTTGCTGCGGAACATCTCCAGGCGGTAGATAATCGCTCCAAGTACCAGGGAAAGAGAGATCAACAGAATTCCCCTGGGGATTTCGCTGAAAAGAAACGAGCCCAGGCCGAAAACGAATGAAAAGAGGCTCACCGCTCCCAGACCGAAAGAGATCACATTGAAGGAGAGGGGAGGCCCGGCAGGCAGTTTCTGCGGGTCCACCTGTTCGGTGATCCGCCTCCACAGGGGGCCGCCGGGGTTGACTTTCATCACGAATTTCCTGAGTTTTTCATCCGAGACCGGCTGGGTGAGAAAAGCCACCGTGACCCAGCCCGCAGTGCTGAAAATACAGATCATGATATAGCGCCCGGCTTCAGGGAAAACTATCCCGTACATCTCGAGCACATTGATAGTAATACAGCCTACAACCGACAGGATGTAAGCGGTGATCTCGGTCCAGGCGTTGACCCGCCACCAGAACCAGCGGGCAATCCATACCAGCCCGAGTCCGGAGAAAAGCTCGGCCATGAACTTCCAGGCATCGGCCAGCGAATCTGTCATCGTCCACACACCGATTCCCGCGATAAGCACCACGAACATAGCCCCGCGGCCCACCCAGATATAGTGCCTCTGCGAAGCATCCTTACGCACAAAACGCTTGTAAAAATCATTGATCATGTAGCTTGAGCCCCAGTTGATCAGCCCATCCACACTGGACATGAAAGCGGCCAGGAATGCGGCGAACATTATCCCTCTCATCCCGGCAGGCAGATACTTCTCGATCATCATCGGGTAGGCGAGCTTATGGTCTGTGAGCGTGGGGAAATCCGCCATGCTGATCAGGGCCACCAGAATCCAGGGCCACATCAGCAGGCCGTAGTAAACCACATTGAACCATGCGCCGGCAAAAAAGGCGTGTTTCTCGTTCTTGGTCGCCATGATACGCTGAATGAACATCCCGTTGCCATCCGCTTTCTCGCTCGACCACCAGATCACCAGGATATAGACCAGAAACAGGCTCCAGGTCATCTCGTTCCCGGTTTTTACAAATGGCTTTGCCACTTCCTCGGTGGGCAGAAAACTCAACAGCCCCTGTGCCGTCGAACTTCCGAATACCTCTGTCAGTCTGGTTTCGATTCCGGACAGCCCGCCTATGGCGCTGACAGCGACAACAGCCATGAAAACCGAGCCGAAAAAGGCGATGCAGAACTGCACCACCTCATTGGCCACCACGCCCCAAAGGCCGGCGGCGAGAGCATAGATCATTGTCACCCCGAGAAGCACCGCCAGAGAAAGATATTCGTTCCAGCCCAGAAGCACGGTAATGAAAGATTGCATGGCGAGCATGATAAATCCGATATTGAGAGAGCTGAAAGCGATCCCGTAGAAAATACTCTGGAAACCACGCAGGAAACCGGCCGAGCGGCCCTCGTAGCGCTCCTCGATAATTTCGAGCTCGGTGAGGATTTTGGCCCTGCGCCAGAAGCGGACAAAAAGGAAAGTGGCGCAGAGGTTGCTCCCGGCAAAGCACCAGAGGAACCAGTTGCCAGCGATGCCATTGCGCCTGACCAGTTCGGTAACCATAAAAGGGGTATCGGCGGCAAAACCAGTGGCCGCGATCGAGGTGCCGGCCACCCACCAGGGAAGGCTCCTGCCGCTGAGAAAAAATTCCTCCATGCTTTTCCCGGCCCGTCTGGTAAAATAGGCCCCGATCCCGATCACAATCATGAAATAGCTGGCTATTACAGCCAGATCTACAAAGTTTAACTTCATCAGGCTTCACTCCCTTCAGGACTTTAATATCTAGCCAAAAATATTTGAAATTTATTTTATCTAACCACAAAGCAGCATAGTTACTTAGTGTCTTTGTGGTTAAAAATGTAAGAGATATTCTCTTAGAGTGAATTTGTAAGAATCTACGCCTCGTCCGGGACTGGCGCCCGGAAGAGGTGGCCCCTGCGGGCCATTATCAGCGGCTATCTCAAGTGTACAGGCACAAAGTGGCAAAGGCACAAAGTTTTAAAGACATTTTGTCCCGGAGCTATCATGCTGAAATTTACCGTGAACACCATTTGCCATAAATCTCATCAGGGTTAGACCAATGTGTCCGTCTATGATTGAAACATTATTACCTGTACAGAGCACACATACAGGTGCAGCTTTACCCTGAATTCGGAAGCGTCTTTTTCCGGCAATACCGGCGGGGAAGTATTTTATTACTTTGTGCCTATGTGCCTTTGTCCCTTTGTACCTGTCTGCACAGATACAAATTAGTTATTATGGAACTATCCAACATCCACAATTTGTTGTCGATGTGGATAAACTAAGCGCCTAAAGGTTGATTCTGTATAAGTTCCGCAGTAATTTACAAGGCATGCCTTTTCTGTTCAAGAATAAAAGACCGGGAGTCGTGAGATTAAACCTCTCCAAAACGCCTTTAACAAGGTTTTGTCCACTAAGCTTTTTTAATCGAAAAGAATTCCCCGCAACAAGCTGCGGGGTAAACGGCCCCTTAAGCCAACCGTAGGGGCGACCGGCGGTCGCCCGGGGGGTGAAAATAATCATTACCAACCTTATGATAACTCGCGGCTTGCCGCGGGGTAGTTCATTAGCAATACTGACTGAGGATGATCTAAAAGAGGAAATGACATGAAGATGCGCAGTCTCTTTCTGGCTTCTCTCCTAATTCTTATGTCTTTGAATAATCTCTGGCCGGTGCGTCTGGACCTTGTTGAAAACAGCTTTTTCAGCCGGACAGATGAGCCTGTGACCTGCGGCGTTCCGCTTGCTCAAGGGTATGCTTTTTCAGTGGATGATCTCATGCTGAAAAGCGGAATAACAAAGGTTCCAGTGGAAATCCGTGCGGTTTCCCGCTGGCCTGATGGGTCCTTGCGCTGGATCCATCTGGATTTTCAGGCAACGCTCGAGCCTTCAGAATGGTCAAGCCTGGTGCTTGAAAAAGGCCAAAGAGAGCCTGTAGACTCGAAACTCCGGATCCAGGAAAACAGTGAAGCCATCACAGTCACCACAGGCAAAATAAAAGTCGAGGTTGCCCGCAGGGGTTTCAATGTTTTCAACCGTGTCCTGCTTGCCGGTGAGAACGGTGAATATAAACAGGAGATCGTCGCTCCCCACAGACGCGGGCTCTTGGCCTGGACCGCAGATCAGGAGTACCTGGCAGCCAATGACCGCTCATCTCAGGTGGAAGTTGAAAAGAGAGGGCCCATGCGCGTGGTGCTGCGGGCCGAGGGGAACCTTCTGAACGACTCCGGCAGGAGGCTTTTCCGTTTTATCTGCCGTCTCTATTTTTACAACGATTCCCCGGTGGTTCGTCTGGCCTATACTTTTGAAAACCGTGACCCGGTGGTGGAAAACAAAGTCGCATTGCACGGACTTCATGTGGAAATTCCGACATTGTTAGCCGGGGAAAGAGCTGATTTTTATATCGGCAAGAGAAGCAAGGATGTCCGGGGGCCTCTCTCAAGCCCCGGGGCGGAGGCTTTCGTTTTGGCGCCTTTATCAACCGAATACACTTTCGGAGGCGCGGCGCATGGAGCACCGGGGGGTAACGCAAAGAGAGAAAATACAGACCGGCTGGGCTGGATCGGCCTTGGCTCTGAGCGCGGCGCTGCATGTGTAGGCTTGCGTTATTTCTGGCAAATGTATCCCTCGAGCCTCGAGGTGGCTCATGATGGGGGAGTCTTAAAGGTAGGTCTTATCCCGCGAAGGCTCGGAAGCTCGGTCGACATTTATTCAGGTGTGGCCCGCACCCATTACCTGCGCTTTGCCTTTACCGGAAAGAATGATCCGCTTTTCATGCGCTCCCTGGTTGCCACCTGCCAGAAGCCCCTTTTAGCAATCGCTTTTCCGGAGTATTACTGCCAGGAAACTCGCGCATTCGGCCATCTTTTACCTGCAAATCCCGCATTATTCCCGCAGGACTGCCAGAAAACAGCTATCCAGGTGGACAAGGAATTCCAGGCCGGGGTGGATAACATGGTCGAGATGGCTGAAAGCAATACAGTGAATGGAGTCACCCGCGAAAGTTACGGTTTTTTGAACTGGGGTGACGGAGTGCATTATGCCTGGCAGCCCGGCGTAGACCTGGACCGCAACATTGCCTGGAACCAGCATTATTTCGATCTGCCCCACATAAGCTTCATTCAGTTTATCAGGGGGGGATGCCGCTGCTGGCTCTACTTCTTCCTTGCCGGGGCGCATCACCTGATGGACATGCACGTGGTGCATTTCGACCCGAACAATAACTTTAACGGCCGCAACAGGAGCTGCCCGGGCACGGACCATGTCCGGCTGGACCCTGAAAATCCTGCGGATCTGGAAACTGCCAAAGTTTATGTCGACCCCAATCAAAACCATTCCAAAACCCAGGGGCTGTTCGACTGCTGGCGCCTGACCGGCGATGAGAGGAGCTACGAGGTAGCGCTCAAGGCCCTCCGCTTTGCCCGCTCGTTCAATGCTTATGGGGGTTTCGACCAGCCCCAGGGGGCGGCCAACCAGGTGCTGACCATGATCGACGGATACAAGATAACAGGCGATAAGGATTACCTCGACACAGCCCGCCGGACTTTCGAGCTCTGGTGGGACCATGCCCGCAGCAGCGATCCGTTTTTCACCGGTAACTTTTCCCAAGTCGGTCTGTTGCTGGAAGCCTTTATCGATTATTACGAGATAAGCAGCGACAGGCGCGTGGTGGAGTTTGTCAAGCGGGCTGTAGAATGGATGAGAGCCAACAGGCCGGAGGACAGGTTTATCAACATGAGCCTGGGAATCGGCTTCCTGGCTCACGAGCTCAAAGATTCGCAGTATCTCAACCTGCTCAAGGAATACCTCGACGCCTGGAAAGGAGTCTGCAGCAATCCATTCAAGGATTTCGCCCTTGACGGCAGAAATGTGGCCCGGGCACTGTATTATCTTTCGAATGAAGCTCTCAGTCATTAAAATAATGTTCGTACTGACGGATAAAATTGTATTAACAATATTGATTGACATTTATAAATATATATATTAATGCACTTAAAGCTCATATTTAATAATCAACTTGAGGTGTGAAAATGTTTAAACGGCTGGGACTGGTCGGTTTAAGCTTGCTTTTTGTTTCCTCTGTGGCGCAGGCCGTAGAGCTGAAAATAGAGGAGCGCAGCGGAATAGACCGTGTGGGTGAGCCGATAACCTGCGGGGTGCCTCTGCCGGAGGGCTGGGCCAGCTCGGCAGAGGTTCTTGTGCTTAAAATTGCAGGAAAACCTGTGCCCTGTGAATTCAGAAAAGTCAACTCCTGGCCGGATGGAAGTCTGCGCTGGGTGCACCTGGATTTCCAGGCCTCGGTCGGGGCAAACGGTGAGTTAAGGCTCTCGCTTGAGCGGGGAACTCCGGTTGAGATTGCTTCTAAGCTCGAGGTTGAAGAAACAGGGACCGAAATAACAGTGACCACCGGCAAGCTTAGGGCAGAAATCAAAAAAGCAGGGTTCAATATATTCAATGGGGTCTGGATCAACGCACAGGAGGGGTATTCCGATCAATTGGTTGCCCCGCACGAACGGGGATTGGTAATGTGGGCGGATGGCGTGGAGTACACGAGCGCCGGCGATAACGCCTCGAATGTCACCGTAGAAGGCCAGGGACCCATGCGCATAATGCTGCGCGCCGAGGGAGAGCTGAAAACCGAGTCCGGCGCCCAGGGCTTTCATTATATCTGCCGCCTTTATTTCTACAACGATTCCCCGGTAGTGCGCCTGGTGTATACCTTTGAAAACCGCGGCCCTTATTTGGAGGGGAGGGAAGACAAGGTTGTCCTGGAAGGTCTGCACGTTGAGTTGCCCACAGCCGCAACAAATTCCGATTATTATCTCGGCTCGCCGGGCGGATCGGCGCATCTGGATTTTAACGGCAATGACAAAGATTTTTATCATCTGGTGCCCTCCACGGACCGTATAATTCAAGGAACAGGAGAAATAGCTCAGGAAATCGGAAATCCCAAGCAGCTAAAGACAGACCGCTACGGCTGGATCGGCGGCAGGGTAGGCTCCAATGGTCTGTTCGGCATGGGCCTGCGCTATTTCTGGCAGATGAATCCGAGCTCTCTGGAGGTGAATTCCGGCACAGGAGTTTTTACAGCAGGGCTTATCCCGCACAGGCTGGGCCAGTCGATTGATATCTATTCCGGAGTGGCCCGGACCCACTACCTGCGTTTCGCCTTTACAGAAAGTGTCAATATCGACACTCTGGCTTCCATGCTGGCGGCCTGCCAGAAACCGCTTCTGGCTGTGGCCAGGCCTCAGTATTACTGCCGGGAGAGCAAGGCTTTCGGCAAGGTGCTCGAGCGCAACCCGAGCCTTTACCCGGCAGAGCATCTGGAAGAAGTCCTCAGGGTGGAGGACGAGCTGGACAAGGGTTTGACATCAATGCTGGCCAAAGTCGAAAGCCGCACGAAAAACGATGTGACCTGGGAGAGCTATGGCTTTCTGAACTGGGGCGACGGGATGCATTACGCCTGGGAGCCCGGAGTGCACGAAGCGCGCAATATCGCCTGGAACCATCACTACTACGACCTGCCGCACATGAGCTGCCTGGAGTTCGTGCGCACAGGCGACTACCGCTGGCTGGACTATTTCCTCTCCCGAGCCCAGCATCTGATGGATGTCCACGTGACCCATTTCGAGCCCGGGAACAGGCTCAACGGCGCCAACCGCTACTGTCCGCCCACAGACCATGTCCGCGTGGACCCCACGGATGACAGCGATTACACCACCGCCAGGGTATATATCTCTACCTATACCAACCATCACAAAACCCAGGGCCTCTTTGAACGCTACTATCTGACCGGAGACGAAAGGAGCCTTGAGGTGGCCCTTAAAGCCGCGGAATTCGCCAGCTCTTTCGGTGGCTACACCGATTTCGGCCAACCGCGCGGCGCAGCTTTCCAGGTACTGACCCTGATTGAGGCCTATCAATGCACCGGGGATAATAAATACCTGGAGACCGCCCGCCGGACTTTCGGAGTGTGGTGGGACCAGTTTTCCAGAACGAGCGAAAAATTTACCCAGGGTACTTTCATGGTCGGTTTTCTACTCGAAGCTTTTATCAATTACTACGAGGTCAGCGGGGATAAAAAGGTGATCGACTTTGTCCAGCAGGCTGTGGACTGGATGCGCACCAACCGTCCGGGTGAAAAATATTCGAACATGGCCCTGGGAATCGGGTTTCTGGCTGCACATGGCAAGAGCGCCGGATATTCCGCAATAGCGAAAGAGTATCTGGCGACCTGGCAAGGGGAATGGTCCAATGCTTTCAAGGATTTCGGCCTGAATGGCAGGAGCCTTGCCCGGGCCCTCTATTACATGTCATACGAGGGTTTGGGTATCGTGCCGCCCCCTGAGGCCAAAGGCGATATCAACTGGGACGGGGAGATGAATATTGCCGATGTGATCGACTTGATCCTCAAGGCCCTTGCTGACCCTGCCGATCCGGCTGCGGATTTCAACGGTGACGGGAAGTATTCGATAGCCGATGCAGTATCCCTGCTGCTCTATATCCGCGAAAAAAATCCGGCCCCCCAACTGGCGGCCTCCTCTCAGAAAGCCCGTTTCCGGCTCACCAGCCAGGAAAGAGAAAGACTGTTATACGAGCTGGGCAAGCTCGATTTTACCGGACAAGAATGGGAAAGTATAAATGCTCTTTTAGGCCTTCCGGATCTTCCCAAGGCTTTCTCCCTGGACCAGAACCACCCCAATCCTTTCAACCCCACAACCACTATCAGTTATGCTGTTCCGGAGGGTCCGGCAGTCCGGGTGAGCCTGGTGGTTTACGACTTGAGGGGAACCCTGGTCAAAACCCTGGTAGATGATATAAAGGAGCCGGGTTATTACACAGTGATGTGGGATGGCACGGATGACGCGGGGAGAAACCAGTCCTCCGGAGTTTATTTCTACCGCCTGAGGGCTGCGGATTACACCGGCGTGCGCAAGATGGTGCTGGTGAAATAGGATCATATTACTACAGGTGGGGATAACTTTTTAAAAACAAGTTTTTCGAGGATTGTGTTTAACATGAAAAAAACACCTCTCATCCTGTCAGTTTTGTGTCTGTTTTTAGCAGGTTCGTGTTTTGGAGTAGAGGTATTCGAGGGCCATCCCAGGCTTTTTTCCCGGGACAGCGCCTGGGGCGAGCGCTCGATCACCACCGGCCTCCTGAAAACCCGCGCCCTGGACAGCCGCTACTCAGCCTATGTAAACCGGCTCACCTACAGTGAATGTAACTACGCCCTGGCCGCAGTGCTGCTCGATAATGAAATAGCGGCCCAGGAATGCCTGAAAATGCTGAAAGAGCCATTTGAATTCGACGGCACCACCACGGACGGCGAGCTGGTGATGTGGAGGGCCATGGCTTTCGACTGGTTCTATAACCATCCCGCTTTTACAGATCAGGACAAGAAAACCGCAGCCGATATCCTGGCCCAGGGCGCAAACTGGTGCGTGAGCCAGTATGAGGATCAGGGGCCGCATATATTTCACACCCGGATGTACGCATTCGCTGCCGGGGCCGGGATAGCAGGTCTGGCTCTGAAAGACCACCACCTGGCTGCTGACTCGTATATCAACTGGGCCTATTCCACTTTCAGGGACAAGCTTTTTCCGGCAAGAAGGTTCCAGGGCGGCTCTGTGCACAACAGCCTGGCCTATGGACGGAAATACACCATGCGGCTCTGCGGACATTTCATGAGCGCCTGGTATTCGGCCACAGGCGAGGATCTCTGGAAAACCGTGCGCAAGGAGCAGGATGACTGGGCCTGGCGCGAGGCTGAGTTCATTATCTACGCCCGCCAGCCGGATGGGCTGCTCGTGCGCTACGGCGACTGTTTCCGCAGAACCTCGGAGCGGTTCTCATTCCGGGTGATCGGCGAGCGCGCTTTCGCCTATAGCGAGCCTATCGGGATGAATTACCTGAATTACCTGTTCGAGACCCAGGCCACAATGCCGGACAACAGGGTGGTCGAGGAAGGCAACGCTTATAACGTGCTGCTCTGGTGGGATGCGGACGACTCTGGAACGAGTTTCACCATACTGCCGACCAGGACAATTTTCAGCCCGAAAGGCACAGGCATGGTATTCTGGCGCACCGGCTGGGGGGAAGACGACACCTTTATCTTTTTCAAATGCGGCAACTATTTCGAAGACCACGGCCATTTTGACCAGGGTCACCTGGAGGTATTCCGCGGTGCGCCCCTCTTGATCGAATCCGGAGCCTACGAAGGGGCATTCGACAGCGACCACCGCATGTACTATTACCGGAAATCGATCGCCCATAACACCATCCTGGCGGTCGACCCCTCGATCCCAAACGATGAAGGCGGTCAGCGGATTTACAGCAACCAGAGCGAGTCAAGCCTGGAAAGCTATCTGGCTGATGCCGGCAGCGAAACCGGAGACATAGTCGATTACCGTGACAATGGTGAGTGGGCCTTTGCGGCGGGCGATTTTTCCAAGGCCTACTATGCCACCCGCGTATCAAAGGCTGTCCGGGAAATAGCCTGGCTCGGCGAAAGGTACCTGGTGGTGGTGGATAATGTCACTCTGGCGGGCAGCAGTTACCTGCCCAAAGTGATCTGGCATTACACAGTCAGGCCTGTGCTAGAAAATAACCGTTTCACTGTCACTGACCGCGGGGGCAGGGCCGTGGTGACAGTACTCGCGCCGTCGAATGCGACAATTGACACTGTGCGCGCTTTCCAGATCGGCACGGCATATTATCCGCCCCCTGAGCTGCGGCCTGAGCTGGGAGTGGGAAGGGTCGAGGTGAGTGTGCCCGAAACAGGGGCGGGCGATTATACCTTTATCGAGGTGATCGATGTGGCGGATGAGGGAATCGCTGCTGGCGAGAGTACTTTCGAAGCCGATGCGACATCCGGGAGCCTCGTGATAAATGTCCCGGCCGGCGTCCTTACTCTCTCTGGCGAGCCTGGAGCGCGCACCAGGGTCGATTTCGAATCCGCAGGCCACGGCGGGGATTACAACAGCGACGGGATACTCGACATCCAGGATGTGATAGCCCTCCTGCTTCTCGCCAGGGACAACCGGGATGATCCGGCTGTTGATTTCAACCGCGACGGCGGGTTCTCCATAGCCGATGCAGTGGCACTTCTGCTCTATATCCGCCGGCAGGGCGCGCCCTCTCTGGCCGGAGCCGGGAATTTTTCCGTGAGCCTGGCAAACCTGTCCCAAGTTGAGAAAGATTACCTCCTGGGTGAGCTGAAAAAACTCGAGCTTGACGCATCCGAATGGAGCACAGCGAGCTCTCTTCTTGGTTCGAGAAGACTTCCCCAGGCTTACGGCCTGGATCAAAACAGCCCCAATCCCTTCAATCCCTCCACTGTGATAACCTATTCGGTCTCTCAAGGCCAGGCCGTGCCTGTGAGGCTCGAGGTTTTCAGCCTCCAGGGGCGGACAGTTAAAACCCTGGTGAACGAGGTCAGGGAAGCGGGGGTTTACAGTGTATTCTGGGATGGCACGGACAAGGACGGCGCCCGGGCAGCCTCCGGTGTCTATTTATACCGTCTGACTGCCGGGGATTATACCAGGGTCAGGAAAATGGTGCTCCTGCGCTGAAATATTTTCTTACTGATCAGCTCGTATATAAAAGGGCCTGGAAAGCACTCCAGACCCTCTTTTTTATAAGCCTTAAGAACACCAGCCCACTTATCTTTTTTTCCCTGAGATTCAGGCCGCCCTTTCATTCCTTCGGGCTGGGGGGTTTCACCTTTCCACCAAGCGAGCTCCCCAGGCTCTTGATCTTCCTGACCACCCACTGGCGGGACTCGTTGAGCATGCCTTCCCCCTCGGGATACTGCACATTTTTCGGGAAAGCGACAGGTTCCTCGTGCAGGCTTTTTTCTTTGAGAATGTCGTGCTCAAGGAGCACCTGCAGGGTTTCGCGCTCCAGCTCATCAAAATCCTCAGGCCCGAAGCGCTTACGGATTTTACTCAGGCTGCTCGCGTCCAGAAGAGGCTTGGTGACAAAATGATCCAGGCCGCAAAAAGCCTGCATGTAAGGGTTCTCATTGACCATTTCGATGATCGACTCGTAGCTGAAACCGGTCATATGCTTGAGCAGCAGGATGCCGATCACCAGGCGGCCGTCCAATGCCGGGCGCCCGCGCTTGGAAAAGTGCCTCTCGTACCTGGACTCGATCTTCTCCCAGGGAATCAGCCTGGCAATTTGCAGCCAGCGGTTTTTAGGGTTGAGCTTTCCGCCGAAAGGGAACAGCTCAGGAAACAACGGGATTTTCTGCCTGTTCTTGCCGCGGTACATGGGATCGACTCTGGGTTAGAAGTGCAGGATTTATAGAGGAAGCCTAATATTTCATTTGCACTTTGAAGAAAAAATTTGAATCATTACAAGCAAGACCTGTTGAGACCTTTGAAAAAATCACCGATAAAAGGATAATATTCGATTTGTAGGGTGGATCGCGAACCGCCCATACAGTAACATATTGATTATTATAGGGTTATAAAAAGCAGGCAATGTTCTTTGGGTAAAATGCTAGCCAAAAATATTTGAAATTTATTTTATCTAACCACTAAGCAACATAGTTACTTAGTACTGTAACTCGAAAATACGGTGACGTATTTTTTCCAGCAACGCTGTGCGGAGTCGTAGGGGCGACCGGCAGTCGCCTGAACAGGGCGAGGCATGCCTCGCCACTACGTTTACTAAACTTGTAAATTGGTTTACAACAATACGCTACACTATTTATGAATTCATGTACTTAGTGTCTTTGTGGTTAAAAATGTAAGAGATAATCTCTCAGAATGAATATGTAAGAATCTAACATTTTTCAAAAGTTTCCTGTTTATAATCTATGGCTTGATAAAATATTTGTAAACTTTTTCCGCAAGCCCTGGCCGAAACACTGATTTTTTCTTAGTAAGCCCCGGCTAAATAGCCCTCTTCCTGCATGGCCAGATAGTTTTGCACCGGCACGTAACTGGCCACTGAGTTGCCAGTGCCCATGGCCCAGCCGCCGCCCGGAGCGCATTTCTCGATCAGGAAGCGGGTGTGCGCGCGGACTTCATTTTCGGACATCCGGCAGATCTTGTCCACATCGAACCCGCCGATAAGGGCCAGGCGATGGCCGTATCTCTCCCTGGCCACCCAGACCGGCTCGATCACATCCTCGAACGAATGCTTGGCATCCCAGCCGCAGCCGATAACATCCTCCATCACCGCTGAGAGATTGCCGCAGGAATGAAGGATAATCGGCTTGCCGTGGCTGTGGACCGCCTCCACTAGTTTTTTCTGCAGCGGGAAGAGGTATTTTCTGAAAGTTCCGGGCGATAACATGGTCTGGGTCTTGAAACCCATATCATCCCCGTACACCAGCGCCCCGACAACATCCATGGAGCTGACATTGTCATAATAGGCGATAATTCTTGTGGCTACGGCCTCGAACATATCCCGGACCAGTGGCTCGTCATCATATAAAAGGAAGCCTATCCCCTCGAAACCGAGCAGCCACATCACATTTTCCAGGATTCCCGAGTAGTTGGCAATCACTTTCATCCCTTCCGGCAGGAGCTCCGCGGCTTTCTCGAAAAGGGAATAGTCGATTCGTGAGGGATCCGGCCAGGGATAGCTCTCGAAATCCCGGCGGTCTGAGATCGTATGGAAGTCCCCTGGGAAATTCGAAGTTCTTTGGATTGACAATTATATAATCGTAGCCCAGGTGGAACTGGTAAGTGATATGCTGATTTAACAGCCGGGTCTCAAGGTCACTGCCATCAGGCAGCTTCTTGACACTCTCTCCGGCTTTTCCAATGGCCTGCAGAACCTCGGCCTCGATATTGGAGTACAGCTCATAGAATGGAACCCGGTCAGGGAGCGCTTGGCGCCTGAGGACTTTCTCCAGCCGCCCGAAATCAGGCCGGGGCTTGATCTTTAATTTTCTTGCGGCCATATCTTTAATCCATAGGGTTGAATGAATTATGTTTTACTTTTCAAGATAAAAGTTTTCAGGCGGGTGAATTCCTCCTCGAAATTGGGCGTGAAAATTCCGCTGCCGAGGCTGGACTCGATTTCCGCGAAATCCCAGAAACGTCCTTCAGAAATTTCCGCTGGATCTATCTTTACCGGCCCGTCATAGCGGCAGAGATAACTGGCGACCAGTTCGGTCTCTACCGCCGAGCGCCAGATATACTCGTACATAAGCTCGGTTTCTGCACTCTCGATCCCGAGCTCCTCGGACATCTCGCGCCGTGCCGCCTCGAGAATACCCTCGCCGAGGCCCACATGGCCTCCGACCGAGGTGTCCCATTTCCCGGGCTGGATGTCCTTGTCCGGCCCGCGCTTCTGAAGGTAGAGACGGCTCTGATTGTCTAACACCAGCACATGCACGCTTCGGTGGATAAGCTCAGGATTGCCGTGAACCTCGCTCCTGCGCGCTGTGCCGGTCTTCAGGCCCCTCCGGTCAACTATGTCGAAAAGTTCCTCTGCGCTCATGGCCTTTGGCCAAAGTTAATTTCCAGGTATTTCTGATTATCAATAATTTAATCCTCAAAACTATCCAAAAATATTTGAAATTTTTTTTATCTAACCACTAAGCAACATAGTTACTTAGTGTCTTTGTGGTTAAAAATGTAAGAGATATTCTCTTAGAGTGAATTTGTATGAATTTAAACTAAGGCTTACGGCAAATCAATTCAAAATCTTGCGTTTTAATTATCCTCCGGCTCTTTTTGTCGGAGGGTTTTATTTTACCGGGCCGCTGATACTTAAAAAAATTGAACCATTTAAGGCTGGATACTATTTTATTAGACAGATCGATTTTTACTGATTTTCAAGCCCCATGACTGAAGGTCTTATGTCCGGTTTATCCAGGAGAATATTTTTCAACACTTTCGGCTGCAAAACCAACCAGTACGATTCAGCCCTCCTGAAACAGTCAGTTGAGGAAGAGGGCTTTGTGATCACAGAAGATTTCTCTTCTGCAGACTGGGTGGTGGTAAACACCTGTGCGGTTACCAGGCGGGGGGAGGACAAGGCCTGCCAGTGGGTCAGGAGAGTGGGCCGGGAGCATCCCGGGGCGAAAATAGCAGTGGTCGGCTGCTCGGTGGAGGTGAGCGCCGGGCGTTTCAGCCGCCTGCCTGGAGTGCGGCTCCTTCTCGGCACCGAGGAAAAATTCCGCCTGGGCCGGATTCTCACCGGTCTGGATGAGACTGGCCCCGGATATCAAGTCGAGCCCGCCTGCCAAAGCGGGCTGGCCAGCCGGCTCGAGCGCTATCCCTCTACTCCGGTTCTCAGAGCTCATGTGGGCAGGGCCAGAGCGTTTGTCAAGATCCAGGACGGATGCGACAACCGCTGCACCTATTGCATTGTGCCATTTGCACGCGGACCGAGCCGCAGCCGTCTGCCGGATGAGATTGTCCGCGAGGTAAAGACCCTGGAAGAGGCCGGCCACTGCGAGGCTGTGCTCACCGGGATCCATATCGGCCGCTACGGGTCGGACCTGCCCAGGCCGCTCGCTCTGGCCTCTCTTGTGGAAAAGCTTCTAAATCAGACATCTGCAATCCGTTTCCGGCTGAGTTCCCTTGAGGTGGGAGAGCTCGATCAGAGGCTGCTCGAGCTGCTCTCAGGCGAGAGGCGGCTTTGCCGGCATTTGCACATCCCTCTTCAGCACGGCAGCGCCGGGGTGCTCAGGCGCATGGGCCGGACTTACACACCGCAACATTACAGGGAGGCAATCGACAAGGTGACCGGGCGCATCCACTCACCGGGCCTGGGGACTGATATTATCGTGGGATTCCCTGGTGAAACCCGGGAAGAGTTCGAAGAATGTTTCAACTTTATCGCATCGCTCCCGTTTACTTATATGCATATTTTTCCATACTCTCCCAGGCCCGGAACACAGGCCGCAGAGTTCGATAACCGTATTCCTAAAAATATCTTGCGCGAGCGGATTAAAGTTTTACATGAAGTCTCGGACAGGAAGAAAAACTCCTTTCTCGAGGGCCTTGCCGGCTCGCGGCTCCGGGTGATCGGGGAGAGCCGCCTTGGCTCAGGGATCGCGGTCTGCCGGGCCGATAATTACGTTAGGGTTTACTGCCGCGAATGTCCGCTTTCCGGGGGCTTTTTCGATCTCGTGGCGGAAAATCCCTGGCGCGATGGAGTCTGGGGCAGTCTTCCGCATGAGGGTGCTTCGGCACAGGACAGATAGTGATGGGATTTCCAAGGACATATTATCTTGAGACTTACGGCTGCCAGATGAATCTGGCAGATTCCGAGCTGATCGAAAGCCAGCTCGTGGCAATCGGAATCAGGCCGGTTTTTCAGGAAAACGAGGCCGATCTGATACTGGTCAACACCTGCGGTGTGCGCGAGCACGCCGAGCAGAGGGTCCTCTCGAGGCTCGGGACCCTGAAAAGGCATAAGCGGAAAAATCCAGCCGGGCTGCTGGTGGTTTGCGGCTGCATGGCCCAGCGCATGGGGGAATCCCTGTTCGGGCAGGCCCCCTGGGTAGACCTGGCAGTCGGCCCGGACAATTACAGGAGGCTCCCGGAGCTGATCAGCGATCTGGCCGGCGGCCAAAGCCGCCAGGCGGCGGCCCTTGATTTTTACCCTTGCGAAACTTACGATAACCTCTTACCACGGCGCAGGGAGCTTTCAAGCGCCTGGGTCCCGATCATGCGGGGCTGTAACAACTATTGCAGCTATTGTATAGTGCCTTATGTGCGGGGGGCCGAGCGCTCGGTGGATCCCGCTGTACTGGAAGACCAGGTCCGCCGGTACGCGGCTGAGGGTGCTCTGGAAGTCGTGCTTCTGGGGCAGAATGTGAACTCATACAGTTACGGGGATACCGGTTTCGCGCAGCTCCTGCGCCGCCTTGAGCGGATCGGGGGGCTGAGGTGGATCCGTTTTATCACCAGCCACCCGCGGGATTTATCGGATGCTATTATCGAGAGCATGGCTGACTGCTCCAAAATCTGCGAGCATCTTCACCTGCCGGTTCAGTCCGGCTCGGACAGGGTTCTCGGGCTGATGAACCGCGGCTACGGGAGGGATTATTACCTCGAGCGAGTCGGGCTGTTGCGCAGGAAAATTCCCGATCTCGCCCTGACAACCGACATTCTGGTCGGTTTTCCCGGAGAAACCATAAAGGACTATGAAGATACTGTTTCCCTGATGCAAGAGGTCTCGTTCGACTACGCTTACACTTACAAGTATTCGACCCGGCCGGGGACCGCTGCCGAGAAGCTTGAAGATTCAGTGACTGAGGAAGAAAAGGGGAGGCGCCTGGCCGGGGTGATCGAGCTTCAGCGCGCGCATACGAGGGCGGCCCTGGACAGGCTGAGCGGCAGGGGAATGGAGGTCCTCTTGACTGCGCCGGCAAAAAGCGGGCAAGGAAAATTTTTAGGCAAGACCAGGACCCATTTCAACATGATCCTGCCGGCCAGCGAATCGCTGCTGGGCCGGATAGTCCGGGCCAGGGTAACAGGCAATACCGGGATGAGCCTGCTGGGGGAGCGTATCGCTTGACCGATAGCCCCGGGAAAATATAAAGACCTGGGATTTTTATTGTCCTGTAATCAGCATAGGTCGCTTAGTACTGTAACTCGAAAATACGGTGACGTATTTTTTCCAGAAACGCTGTGCGGACTCGTAGGGGCGACCGGCGGTCGCCCGAACAGGGCGAGGCATGCCTCGCCACTACGTTTACTAAATTTGTAAATTGGTTTAAAACAATACGCTACACTATTTATGAATTCATGTACTTAGCCATCATTTTTCTGTATTCCAACATCTGACGCACAGAGGTCGGCTTGAGTCTTCGCAGCCTGCTCAGGAGATTTTCTTCCGGAGAACGAAGGTTGCCCGCTTTGGGGTTGGGGCTGGTTCTGGCTGCTGGTATCTTTGCCGCAGACAGGGTCCCCCATGCATGGCCGTTTCTGCTTCTGGTCCTCCTGTTATCGAGCCTTCTCTATATCTTTTTCCGCTCACGCCCTCTTGGAAAAGTTTTTGCCGAAATAGCGTTCTCTTTCCTGATCGCCTCATGCGGTTTCTTGCTCTTGTCGATTGAGAACAGTATCGGGCAGCTCGAGACTTCGGAACTTCCGCAGTCCAGGGAGGATCTTGCGCTCGTGGGCCGTCTGGACGGTCCACCCTGGGAGGTCAGGAGTTATGGCGCGACTGAGCAGATCAGATTCCTTTTCCTGGTCCGGGCCCAAAGGCGCGCCCACAGCGCAGCCTGGGAGGAGACCCGCTGCCGGGTCATTGTTTCTGCGCCCCTGGATGACCGCTTACGCTTATCCGGCAATGAAAATCTGGCTCTCCTTGCCCGTTGGCGCGCGCCGCGCGGGTATGCAAACCCCGGAGGGTTTGATTACCGCGAATACCTGAAAGGACGCTCTTTTGCGGGTGAAGTAACAGTGGAGTCTCCGGAGGACATCTTCAGGCTCAAAGGCCCGCTGGCGGGCAGGTGGGCCGACCCCTGGAGCTGGGTCTCCGGACTGAGAGCCGCTATTTTCAGAAACCACGAAAAGCTGTATCCTGAAAAGAATGTACGCGCAGTGGCCTCTGCAATTCTGATCGGAGCAAGAGAGCAGGTTCCGCCAGTCATCTGGAAGGATTTCACCTCCAGCGGCACAGTGCATGTGCTGGTTGTCTCCGGTCTCCATGTTGGGTTTATCGCTGCAGCGGCTTTCTTGCTTTTCTCTGTTCTTTCAGGCCGGGGATTAAGCACAGCACTGGTTTCCATTGGAGCGGTTTTCATTTTCGCCCTGCTGAGCGGCGGGCGGCCCTCTGTAATGCGGGCAGCGATTATGAGCGCTTTTGTGCTCTTTGCCCTGCCCATTCAGCGTACCAGGGTCGTTCTGAACACCCTGGCCGCGGCTTTCTGTATCCTCCTGCTCTTTCGGGCCTCCTGGCTTTTCGATATCGGATTCCAGCTATCTTTCACTGCGGTTGCCGGCATAGGGATCTTGACTCCCAGGCTCGAAGCATCCTTCCACGCCAGGAAATGGTGGGAAAACCGGGCCAGGCGCTATCTGACCAGGCTGGTGCTGGCAAGCCTTGCGGCACAGCTTGCGATCACCCCTCTCCTGGCATATTATTTTTTCCGTATCTCACCGGTGGCCTTGATCGCCAACCTGTTCATTGTGCCGCTGGCCGGCGCTGCGGTAATCTCAGGCTTTGCCGCTGACCTTGCCGGATTCCTTTTTCCCCTCTTAGCCGGTTTGATCGCTCCTTTGGCTGCTCTCTTTTTGAAAGCGATGATCGCTGCCGCGGGATATTTTGCCGGAGTGCCCTGGGCCTCTCTAAAGGTCGCCCCGCCGGGTCTCTTTGATATCGCCTGTTTCTGGACCGTACTATACCTTGGTTCGGGCCTGTTCGCTCCCGGGCGGGGCTTTGTCTCAGGGAGTCTTGTCCTTGTGTGCCTGGTCTGGATAAATTATCATCTCTGGTCCGGACTGTTTGCCGCCCAGAGGGAAAGACTGCTGGTAAGGTTTCTCGACCTGGGACCGGCGGCTAATGCAGCGGTCCTGCATCTTCCGGGACCTTCGACCATGCTGCTTGACCCGGTGGGAAAGGGGAGAGGAAAATTTTCAGCAGCCGGGGAGGTAATCCCGCCATACCTGGTCAGATACGCAGGGCGGAGGATCGACTGGCTCCTTTTACGGAGCGAGGAGCCCGGGGAAATCCGGTGGGCCTGGGATATTCTGGATAATTTCGAGATCGGCACCATAATCATACCGCCGGTTGAAAGCCCCAGCATTCTCTATACCCAGTTTCTGGAATATGGCTTATCCAAGGGTGTCCATTTACGCCTGGCTTCTCAAGGAGATACATTGAAAGTGGGCCGGACAAAATTTTTCTATTTCAGGCCTGAGGCTTGGAGCGGTAATGGTCGGCTTGAAAAAGATCCAGACAGGCCCCCTTTAATTCCGCTCGTGGAACACGAGGGCCGGAGAGTTATATTTTCCGGTGCTCTTTCAGAACTTGATTTGCAGAAAATTCTCTTTGCCCGGGCCGGGCTGAAATGCGATGTGCTCGAGTGGCCGCAGGGGCTTTACGGGGTGGTCGAGCGGGAAACTGTCTCAAGGCTGATGAGTCTTTTTCAGCCTGAGCTGGTGATCATGCCTTCCGAATCAGGAATTGAGAATCCGGAGACTTTCAGCCAACCGTCTGATAGCTGGGGAAGCGCTGCCCGATTGCTTGAGACAGCCTTTTGCGGCGCAGTCAGCTTGAGTTTCGAAAGAGGAGGCTTGAAACTCGGCACCGAGCGCACGGAGTCAAGAAACGTAAAGTTCTGATTGTTTCAGGGGATAGTTTTCGAATGTACGACTGAGGTGGTATTGTATGTCTTACCCGGTGATTCACTCTGTCCGATAATTCTAGCCAAAAATATTTGAAATTTATTTTATCTAACCACTAAGCAACATAGTTACTTTGTGTCTTTGTGGTTAAAAATGTAAAAGATATTCTCTTAGAGTGAATTTGTAAGAATCTAAAACTGGACGCTCTGGATCTGGTACTCGGTATTGGTGGCCATGTCGATCTCGAAAGGCTTGGCGATTTCCGTGCCGTCCGGTGTGGTAAGGACTCTCACCAGCGGCCGGTCGATTTTTTTCGGATTGTTGGAAACAATCACCGCTCTTTCCCCGGAGTTCAAAACCACAGTGCTGCCTGCCGGGTAGAGCGCTATGTGGCGGGCAAAATCATCCAATGTATCGGGATCAAAGTGAGTCCCACGGCCCAGTTTAAGGTACTCGATTCCCACGTGCGGTGGAAGTCTTCTTTTGTAGCAGCGGTCAGAGGTCAGGGCGTCGTAAACATCGGCCAGTGCCGTGTAGCGGCTGAAAATATGGATATTTTTGGAAGAGAGCGCATTGGGGTAGCCGCTGCCGTTGAAATACTCATGGTGCTGCAGGGCGACACTGGCAACAGTCGGTTTCATGCTTGATTTATGCTGCAGGATTTCATAGCCGATCTGGGGGTGCTTTTTCATCACCCGGAATTCATCGACTGACAATCTTCCCTGTTTTTGCACTACTTCCAATGGAATATGGGCCTTGCCGATATCCGACAGCAAGGCTCCCATAGCCAGGTCCCGAAGATCAATCGAGGTGAACTTGCCGGTACCGTAAGCGGTCATCACAGTCAGTACGCTCACATTGACCGAATGAAGGAAAGTATAGTTGTCGAAGCTTTTCAGGTCGATAAGATCCATTATCTGGTCACCGGCGGAGGTGAGATCATCGACGATTTTATCCGCCACATTGGTCACTTTTCCTCTATCGAGAGCGACTCTGGCATCCCTGTCCGCTGAGGCGCTCGCTCTCACCGACTCGAAAGTTTCCGAAATAGCGGACACGGCTTCGCGGCGGGTTTTGTCGGAGATAACGTCTTTTACTTCAATGTCCTCATATCCTTTCTCATGGATATAAACCGAGGTGTAACCCATCTCTTTGAGGCGCCGTAAATAACGGGATGTCACGGCAACACCCGACCCGAGCAGCAGGGTGCCTTTTTCGTTATAAATCGGCCGGCCTAATAATTTTCCCGGTTCCAAAGCATCGAGAGAAATCAGTTTCATTTGCCATCCCCTTACAGTTTTTAATATAAATTCTATTTTTTTTTTAATATTTTGTCAAGGACATTCCCTAGAAATTTGATAGTCAGGGCTTTTTCAGACCCTAGGGCCGGGTTCTCAGGGATTCTCTACTTTTTATTTGTGGTGCAAACACTGTATATTTATATTTTAATGTGATTTTTAAATTTTTTCAAAGGTGAAATACCTCAAGCGTGATAGGATTTATGAGTACCCGGATCAAGCTGCTTGATGATAAAACCAAAAACCTGATTGCTGCAGGCGAGGTAATCGAGCGGCCGGCATCGGTGGTCAAGGAGCTGGTCGAGAATTCCCTCGATGCTCACGCCGGCAGGATCACAGTGGAGCTGGAAGGCGCAGGTGACCGCCTCATCCGGGTTATCGACGACGGTGAGGGCATGGAGCGGGAAGATGCCGAACTTGCTTTCTACCGCCACTCAACGAGTAAAATCAGCTCCGCCGATGACTTAAAGAATATTTCCACTATGGGTTTTCGCGGAGAGGCTTTGCCGAGCATTGCCGTTGTGAGCAGGTTCGAGCTTGAAACATGCACCAGGGAAAGCCCCTGCGGGACCCGGATAATATTCGAGAGCGGTAAAATCCTCGAGGTTTCCGATACTTCGCGCGCTCCGGGAACCACCGCGATAGTGCGTAACCTTTTTTTTAACGTTCCGGCCAGGCGCAAGTTTCTTAAAACAGACGCCACAGAGCTGCGCCACATTGTCAGGACAGTGACCAGTGCGGCAATCGCCCAGATCGAAACCTCGTTCCGGCTGACCCATGATGGTAAAGAATTATTTTCGGCTACCCAGTGCCGCTCTGTCGCCGAACGTGTGGAGGATATTTTCGGCAGCAGACTGGCCGGTAAATTTCTGCCGGTCCTTTTCGAACGCGGCGACAGTGCAGTCGGTGGACTTATTGCCGCACCGGATTCGGTAACCGGCCCCCGCGCGGAACAGTACATGTTTATCAACCGGCGCCCTTTCCACAACCGCTCATTGGTCCATGCTGTCCGCCAGGGCTATCAAAGCACGATTCCGGAATCCGCGCAGCCGTCTTTTTTCCTGTTTATCACCCTGAATCCCGCGGATCTGGATATTAATGTCCATCCGGCAAAGCTCGAAGTGCGCTTCCGGGATGAGGGCCTGATTTACTCTATGGTACACAAAGCAATCCAGGAAGGCCTGCGCCAGGAGGGGGCGATCGCTGACTTTGATAAATTATCAGGCGGCAGGCTCGTCTCTTTTGGTCCTTCAAGCACCTCGAAAGCTGGTTTGAAAATACAGGGCCGCCTTAGAGACAGTGCCGCTGTTTCCGGGCGGAAAAAGGGAGGTTTCCAGACCTCGTTCCTGATGCCTATGGATCCCGCATCCCGCATGGGCGCTTTAGCCGGAACCGGAGAGAGTGGACTTTTCCCGGCCGGAAGTGCACGATCTAAAGAGCCGGGCTGGAAGCCGGAGATCGATTCAGCGCCGCAGACAGGCTCCGGGCCAACAGTCCTGCCGTCTCTCTGGCAGATGCACGGCCGCTATATATTTATGCAGACCAGATCAGGCTCCTTGATAATCGACCAGCATGCGGCCCACGAGCGGATCCTTTATGAAAAAATCATGCAGGAAATCACCAAGGGCGAGATGAGCAAACAGTGCCTGCTTTTCCCGGTGACCCTTCAGTTGAACCCGGAAGAGCACCTGGCGGTCACCCAGTTCAAGACGATCCTTGAGCAGGCGGGTTTCCAGATCGACGAGTTCAGCGGGAGGTCGATTGTGGTGCGTTCGGTGCCGGCGCTGAAAAATCTCGGCAATGTGGAGGATTATTTCCGCGATCTGCTCCAGGACCTGGTCAAAGAGGGCCAGGGATCGACCGGGACCAGGCATCAGGCTATCGCCCGCTCGCTGGCCTGCCGCGGGGCCATTAAATCCGGCAAGCCGCTCTCGGCACGCGAGATGAACGAACTGGTGGACCAGCTTTTCGCTACGGAGCTGCCTTACGCTGATGTTCACGGAAGGAACACAATCGTCCAACTGACACTTGATGAAATCGATAAGAGGTTCGGCAGGAGTTGATACCTATCCTGGTGGTGGCAGGTCCCACTGCCTCAGGCAAAACAGAACTCGCCATCGAGTTGGCTCAAGCTCTGGGCGGGGAAATAATCTCAGCCGATTCCCGCCAGGTTTATGTGGGCCTTGATGTCGGTACGGCAAAGCCTTCGCGGGAGCAGCGCGCGCGTGTCAAACATCACCTGATTGATATCGTGAGTCCCCGGGAACGGTACAATGCCGGGAGATTCGCGCGTGACGCTTCCGCGGTGATCGGGGCCCTGGAGCAAGAGGGCAAGGCAGTAGTCCTCTGCGGGGGTACCGGATTGTACCTGGAAGCCCTGGTTAATCCCTTTTTCGAGGTGCCGAAGCTACCGGAAGAAGAGAAGATCAGGGTTCGAAGACAGTTGAGCGAGAAAGCCTCCGCTCAAGGCAGGGCGGCTCTTCACAGGGAATTGGCCGGAATTGACAGTCAAAGCGCAGCCAGGCTTCATCCCAATGACTTTCAGCGCATTAGCCGCGCCCTCGAGCTTTATTACCTGAGCGGCAGGACAATGACAGAACTTTTATCAGTCCCCGGAAAGCAAAGACCTTATGCCCCCTTTACTGTTATTTTAAACCCAGAGCGCGAAGAGCTTAAAGAGTCTATCTCCCAGCGCACGGAAAGAATGCTCGAGGGCGGCTGGGTTGAAGAGGTCGAATCCCTTCTGGCCTCAGGAACCGACCCCGGTGCGCCCGGAATGCAGAGCTTGGGCTATAGGGAGGTAATTGCCCTTATCCGGGGGGAAATAAGCCGCGGCGGGGCCGTCGATGCTATCAACCGAAAAACCTGGCAATACGCCCGGCGCCAGCGCATCTGGTTTGACCGCAAGCCCGCCCAAATAAAAGCCGGGCCGAAAGCGCTTTCAGCGGAGAGGATTGTCTCTCTGTGGCATGCCCACTGTTCGAGCTATTGCTGATCGGGACAACCAATAAACTGGAATGAGGTCCAAGTTGAGGATCGGGATTACCTGCTACCCGACTTATGGCGGCAGCGGAGTACTGGCCACCGAGTTAGGAAAGCAGCTGGCCCAGCACGGCCATGAAATTCATTTTATTTCCTACGCCCTGCCTTACAGGCTCAAAGGTTTTGTCCAGAGCGTTTATTTTCACGAGGTCCAGGTCTCCACTTACCCGTTGTTCGAATACCAGCCTTACACACTGGCGCTGGCGGTCAAGATGCATGAGATCACTCTTGAGTTCGGCTTGGACCTTCTACATGTGCATTATGCCATTCCGCATGCTACAAGCGCCTGGATAGCCAAAGAAATGCTGGGTAAAGACCACCCGATCAAGGTGGTCACCACCCTCCACGGCACTGACATTACCCTGGTGGGCCAGGAGGAAAACTTTGGCGAGATCACCCGTTTTTCGATCGAGCGTTCCGACGGGGTGACTGCAGTGAGCGAATACTTGCGCCGGAAGACAGTCGAGACGCTGAAGGTTAAAAAACACATCGAGGTGATCCATAACTTTGTCAATCCAGAGGCTTTCAAGCGAACCGAGACGAAAGTGTGTTCCCGCGAGATGCTCGCGCCCCAGGACGAGAAAGTAATCATGCATATCTCCAACATGCGGCCGGTCAAAAGGCTGAAAGATGTGGTGCGGGTTTTCGCCGATCTGGCGGACAAAATAAAAGCGAGACTCGTGCTGGTGGGCGATGGGCCCGAGCGGGCCGCGGCTCACCGGCTGGCCGAGGAGCTGGGGGTAGGGGAGCGCTGCCTTTTCCTCGGGGCGCAGGAATCAATCGCCAGCCTGCTCAATTGTGCGGACCTGGTCCTTCAGCCCAGCGCCTCAGAAAGTTTCGGCCTGGTGATTCTGGAAGCCATGTCTGTCGGGGTCCCGGTTATCAGCACACGCTGCGGGGGACCGGAAGAGGTGGTGATTCACGGCGAGTGCGGCTACCTCTCGGCAGTGGGTGATGTGCATGAGATGACCCAGAATGCTTTCAGGCTTTTGACTGATCGGAAACTTTACGAGAAGTTCAGCAGTCGGGCCAGGGCGCGGGTACTGGAAAAATTCGATATCGAATCGATCACCAGGCGTTATGAAAAGTTTTACCTGTCAGTGCTGGAGCAAGGAGGAAACGATCGCTAAAGTGCCCAGAGAGCATAAGATGAGCCGGGAGGAGCCGACATTAAGCGGGTCCACCAAAGAATTGATCAATGAAGCTCTAGCTGAAGACATGGGCAGCGGCGATTACACCACGCTCTGGTCTGTGCCTGCCAGGCACACAAGCCGGGCCAGGATAATCGCCCGGGCCGGAGGTGTAATCGCCGGAATCCCGGTAGCCAGGTATTTAATCTCCCGCTCCAGACCAGCGCCGAAAATTGTCTCCGCAGTACCGGACGGTCAGGGAGTCACCGCAGGTCAGGTGGTTGCCGAGCTTATCGGGCATACCAGGCAGCTTTTGATGGTCGAGCGCACGATGCTTAATTTTCTCCAGCGGCTTTCAGGAATAGCCACTATGACCAGCCGTTTTGTGGAAAAGGTGGAAGGTACCGGGGTGGAAATCCTCGATACCCGTAAAACCACTCCCGGGTTGCGAGAGTTGGAAAAATACGCCGTGCGGGTGGGGGGTGGCTCAAATCACCGTTTCGGCCTCTACGATTACGTGCTGCTTAAGGAAAACCATATCAGCGCCGCCGGCGGTATCAGGCAGGCTGTGGAAGCCGTAAAAAAAGCGAATGATAAAAACCTGCCTGTAGAAGTCGAAACCCGAAGTCTCGATGAAGTTCGGGAAGCCATCCAGGCCGGGGTTTCAAGAATAATGCTCGACAACATGACTATCGAGCAAATCAAGCTTGCGGTGGACTTGATCCGCAGCCACAAGGGAGAAATCATCCCGGAGATTGAAGCCAGCGGCGATATAACCTTGCGCACTATAGCCGAGGTAGCAGCCACCAGAGTAGATTTTATCTCAGTCGGCGCGATTACGCACTCGGCGGGTATTCTTAATCTTACGATGCTCATTGAACCAGACTTTTAATGCGCTGCATTTTTTTCGCCCCAGTTTATGTTCGCCTATGAATTCGAAAAGCGTCTGCTGGTAATTCTAAAATCGAATCGCCATCGGTATTTGGATGAAGAGATGCTGATGCGGGAATTTAGTCTGTCCGAAGCCATGGACCCGAGTACCGAAAGCAGCCAGGACCTGGACCGGGCGATCGAAGTTCTCAGGCTTCAGGGCTACGAGATAGATGGTGACCAGACCGGAGGTTGGACCCTGGTAAATCTGCCTGATACTATCAATTACCTTGAGATTGAGAGCAGCCTGAAGACCACTTTCCTGGGCAAGTGCCTGTTTGCTTATCGCATAATCGGTTCGACCAACGAGGCCGCAAGACAACTGGCAGAGACAGGGGCTCCCGACGGGACGCTTCTGGTAGCCGAAGAGCAGAGAAAGGGGCGGGGCAGATTCGGCGGATCCTGGTATTCTCCCTCCGGCGGGGGCATCTGGGCCAGTCTTATCTTGCGTCCTGGAATCAGGCCAGCCCAGTTGGGAAGCCTGCCCATGCTCGCCGCTTTGAGCATCTGTCTTGCGGTCGAGGAGCACACCGGACTCAAGCCGCAAATCAAGTGGCCAAATGATCTGTATCTGAATGGAAAAAAGCTTGCCGGCGTGCTCTGTGAGGCCGGTATGCGCGGGGATGAGCTCAAGTATGTGGTCCTGGGTTTCGGGATTAATGTCAATATCGAGCGTTTCCCGCCCGAACTGAGCTTTTCGGCCACTTCACTTGTTCTGGCGCGAGCGGAGAGGAAAATTTACCGGGTCGGGCTTTTAGCTGCGATCTTGGACAAACTCGAAGAGGGCTATTTCAAATTTCTCACTGACGGGTTCGCTTCATTTCTGCCCAGAGTCCAGGTGCGCGACTTTCTGCGAAACCGCCGCATAAAAGTCCAGCTTGCCGGAGGCGAGATAGTCGATGGAGTCTCGAGGGGGATTGATGAAAACGGGGCTCTGCTGTTGGAGACCCGGGCTGAGAGTCACCTTAACACCCTGGCCCAGGGTCACGTTATCCAATTCTGATTGTTAAAATTACTTTCCAAAAGAGGGTGGGTCAAAGCCATGATCCTGGCGGTTGATATCGGCAATACACATATTGTCCTGGGTACCTATCAGGGAAAAAAACTGGTCCATCACTGGCGGATAGACTCGAATACTGGCCGCACGGTCGATGATTACGGGCATCTGATCCTTTACATGTTAGAGCGTTCATGCGGCTCCGGCCAGGTAAGCGGGGTGGTCATTGGCTCGGTTGTGCCGACCTTGACCTCTGTTTTTCAAAAGATCTCCCACAGGTATTTTAACCTTCAGCCCTGCCTGGTGGACGGACTCGCAGACCTGGGAATTTCTTATAAGGTCGATACCCCCCCAGGCCTTATCGGCGCAGACCGCATCGCCAATGCTTTGGCAGTGCGTGAACGCTACCGGGAGAACTGCATTGTGGTGGATCTGGGTACAGCCACAACCTTTGACCTGATATCTGAAGACGGCTCTTATCTGGGTGGAGTGATAGCCCCGGGCATAAGCACCAGCGCCGAATCCCTGATCCAAAAAGCGGCCATGCTGAGCCGGGTGGAGATTAATGTCCCCGAGCATATTATCGGCAAAGAGACAAAGACAATGCTGCAGTCAGGAATATTTTTCGGTGCAATCTGTCAGATAGATGGACTTGTAGAAAAAATCAAACAGGAATGGAAAGTCAGTTCCAAAGTAATCGCTACCGGCGGTTTTGTTCACATGGTAGCCAAGTTCAGCCGCCAAATCGATACGGTGGACCCGAATCTTACCCTTGACGGTTTGCGTATTGCCTACGACAAGCTCTCAGGCCGGCCCGCCTGACCAAAATTATCGAATAAGATTTTTTGTAACATCTTAGATTCTTACAAATTCACTCTAAGAGAATATCTCTTACATTTTTAACCACAAAGACACTAAGACACAAAGGGCTTATAAGACTATTCGTTTGATACCATTTTTGATAACCGGGACATTGAAATTGATCAACGAACCCAGTCGGTATCCTGTAAGTTTTAAATATGTCAGGATTTGAGCGCGGTGTAAGGGCAGAAGTCTTTCTACGGCTTTCAGCTCGACTATCACGCATTGCTCAACAAGAAAATCTAATCTTAAACCTGAATCCAACTGCT
>DATKXY010000104.1:0-19618 GCA_035528795.1 archaeon
GGACCATCCCGGTTCCGGTCTTGAGATCTTCGCCTAATTCCAGGCCTTCCAAAAAAATCTCCGGATATTTTGGCTTATACCGCGAAAACTGCACGATAGGAACTACGCCATGTACAATAATGAAGTCTTTTTCCACAGGAAAAAAATCTACCGTATTCATCGCCAAAGCCTGTCGAAATTAAATTTTACAATGTAAATAGTTCGAGAAAAATCCATTAAGCAAATTAAATATAAAACGAATGGCAAGTAAAAACTATATGAATCAAACCCTGATTTTTCAGAGGCAAAAGAAGCAGGTCAACAATAAAGCAGAGAGAATATCCCGGGGCCGGACCCTTTTCACCGCTTGACCACCCCGTTCCAGCGAGCTTTGTAAAGATGCTCCCCCGGCAAATAGAGGGTATGCTCCGGATGAAGAAAATGTACATTCTGCGCCCACCAGTTCTCACCCTCGGCTTCGATCCAGGCCAGTTGTCCGGTTGAAGGATTAACTGAAATGCATTTCACACCGCGCTTATCTGCCAGGTCCGGGTGAAGCTTGAAACTTCGCTTGTCACGGTCAAAAAGCCAGCAGTGGCGGCTCGTGCTTACAGAAAGCCACGCCGTTCCCGGCACCGGATAGAGGTCGTGGCCCCCTCCCTCGGGAAGCTCGATTATCCAGACTCTCTGAAGGGCAGGATGATCCGTATCCCAATCTTTGAGCTTATATGCCCTGAGATCCTGATCTGCGAGCGCCCAGAGGATCTGTCTTTTTTCATCCCAGACAGCACCGTGTCCCCAGGGCAACTCGGCGCTAGTGAGCTCTTTTCCCGGCACATCGAGGTCGAACACAATCAGGCGGTCTCCCCGGCCCCCGGGTTTATGGGATGCGGCCACAGCCAGACGGTTTCCGGGAAGGAGCTCCGCAGAGTGCGCATTGTCGGCTTTCCCGTAGAACAGGACTTTTCCTGTCTCGCGCTCAAGAAGGGCCACTCCGCCGCCCGAGGAAGTGACAATCAGCTTTCGCCCTCTGTCAGCGGGTTTGCATTCATCCGTGGTCTCGAACATTGATTTCATGGAATCGGGCAGCTCCTCCCGCTCGACCGCTTTCCAGCTCCAAACCTTCACCGGGCCGCCCGGGCCGCTCAAATTCAGCACAAACACCTCATCCCAGCCGCAGAGGATAAGCTCGTCCGCATTTTCGAACGCGGATTGTATCTCCCCTCGTGCCCCGGCTGGATCCCCGCCTCCCCCTGAAACAGTCGAGAACCTAAAAACCGCAAGTCCGATAATGACCAGAAACACTCCGATTATCCGATGCATAGCCGGATCACCTCTTTTCAATATGGGTTATCGATAGACCTTCTAGTCCGGATTATTCACAAATTTGCCGGATGATTTGCTTAAGATATTATCGGTTTTCACGTTAACTGAATCTCTTCTAAAATCCCCCCTGGCCCCCCTTCGAAAAAGGGGGATCGAGGGGGATTTGCAAGAAAATACTCCCCAAGCGGAATTTTATAAATAATCCGGGCTAGAATTTCTTTAAGATACGGAGACAGAATATCTTTTACCGCAGCTATCGCTTTCGTTCGAGAGCCCGGGCCTAAAGACCGTACAAGGCTCCGAATTTTACGTTAAGGTAATCAAGGAGCTGCCCGGTGCCCGGCTGTGCTCCGGTGACTCTTTCTACCAGCTCCCCTGCCCGGTAGCGCATACCCTGGGAGTGGATGTTCCCTCGCAGCCAGTCAGCCAGGGGTCTGAAAATCCCCCGGGCCATGAGGTTTTCAAGCTCCGGGATGTCCCGGCTTGCGCTGGAGAAAAATTGCGCGGCGTAAAGATTTCCCAGGCAATAGGTCGGGAAGTAGCCGAAAAGTCCGTCGGACCAGTGGGTGTCCTGCAGGCAGCCCCGGCTGTCATCCGGCACCTCAAGGCCCAGAAGCTTTTTGAATCGCTCGTTCCAGGCACCGGGAACCTCTGAGGGAGAAAGCGCGCCTGAGATAAGCTCACGCTCCAGCTCAAACCTGAGGATGATATGGAGATTGTAGGTCACCTCATCGGCTTGGGTCCGGATATAAGAGGGCTTTACCTCGTTGACCGCCTGCAGGAACTGTTCGAGACCCACATCTCCCAGAGCCTCTTGGAAAACCCCCTGTGCCCTGGGGAAAAAATGCTCCCAGAAAGGCCTGCTGTGGCCGACAAAGTTCTCCCACATCCTGGACTGGGATTCGTGGATACCCAGCGATACAGCTTCACCCATCGGCGTGCCGAACTGATCCGGATCGAGGCCCTGACTGTATATACCGTGGCCGGCCTCGTGGAGAATCCCGAAAAAAGCCTGGCTGAAATCCTGCTGGTCATAACGGGTAGTTATCCTGGTATCTCCCGGCCCGATAGTCATGCAGAAAGGATGGACAACCTTATCCAGCCGCCCGCCGCTGAAATCGAAACCGATAGCCGCTGCAGCCATCTCGCCGAAAACCCGCTGGCGCCCGGCTGGAAATTCCCGCCTGAGGAACGAGGTATCAGGCTGGCGGGCCGCCCCCACGATTTTTTCGATGAGCGGGACCAGTCCCTGGCGCAGTTGGTCGAACAGACACGTCAGGCGCGACTCTTTCTCGCCCGGCTCGAATTCATCCAGAAGCGCGTCATAAGGCGAGCTCTCAAACTCAAGGGCCTTAGCTTCCTCGCGTTTCAAAGCCACAATCTTCTCCAGCCAGGGCTCGAACAAACCAAAGCTCGACCTTTTGCGGGCCTCGATCCACGCCGAATGGGCCAGCACTGTGGTACGGGCCAGTTCCTGCACCAGTCGCCCGGGCAGTTTGGTTTTCCGGTCGTATTTGCGTCGGATCTCACGGATATTGACCGCTTCCGGCGTCCGGGGATCGGCTTTAAAACCGCTTTCCTCGCACAGGGATAGGAGTTCTCCCACCTCCGGGGCTGTCAGCCGCTCATGGGCCAGTGCCGCCATGAGCGCCATCTGCTCGGCGCGATGCCCCACGCCGCGGGCGGGCATGAAAGTCTCCTGGTCCCACTGCAGCAGCGAGGAGCAGGACTCAAGCAGCGCCGCCTCCTTATAGTGCTCGATCAGCCGATGGTAGTTATCAGGAATTCTGTTCATTTCTGGTGGTATCTTTCGAAAAAGAAGTTTCAGGGAGATGGGGCGCCGCCGCCCTGCAATCTTCCCCATTATCCACCTTTAAAGGCCCGGACCGGGGTGGTCTCAAAGAAAACTTTAACTAACTGCCCTGCAGCAAGCTGCCAGGTAGCAAAAGGTTAAATCTGATTTATCTCATCCCTGCCCCGTGGGCGAACACATGGGTTCGCCCCTACAACTCACCCGGGGCGAGTTACCCCTAAGCAGAGCTTCAAGGAATTCTTTTCGATTAAATGTACATTATCCTGGCCGGCTCTCTTTACTAGTCAGTGTCAGGCCGGCCGTAAAATACGCTCCCGCCGAAAGTGGTCAGATATATCATTTCCGGGTTGTGCTGATCCACAATCACCCGGTGTCCCCAGTAGAAATCGTAGCCCTTGATTTTTTTCCAGCTCCTGCCGTAATCGTCGCTGCGGTAAGCGGCATTGTTGAAAGTATTGATATACAGACGTCCCGGATGTTTCTGATCAACAGCCAGGCCATAGACATAAGCCTTTTTGTCGAAAATCGACTTCCAGCTCTTACCGGAATCCTCGGAAACGAATACCCCTCCATTCACCTGGATGATATGCTCTGAGCCCATTCCCTCCGGGTATCCGTCGTATCGGGAGCCATAAATATCGCCTAGCTTCAGGTCGGCCCAGCAGCTCAGGTAGAGGCGCCCGGGGTTTTGCGGATCCGGGGTCAGGGAATTAGGGAACCGCGCCCCATCCGGCAGGTCCAGCTTCTCCCAGGTCTCTGCCTGGTCTGCTGAGCGGTACACCCCCCCGTCCACCATCTCGCGACCCGCAGAGATCGATCCGGTTTTATCCGGCGTAACGACCAGGTAAAGAGCGCGGTCAGCGGCCAGAGTGATTTCCCAGGCCAGGGGATTGTCGCGCAGCCCCTGGTTCTTTTTCTCCCACGACTTCCCGTCATCCACGCTCCTGAAAACGCCTTTGCCGTAAACCGATATATAAAGGGTGCGGCTGTTCGGCGGGGATTCGGGATCAAGCGCAATGCAGGTGGTGGGAGAATTTTTCGGCAGGCCGTCACTGGATACTTTCCAGCTCTTTCCGCTGTCAACAGAGACACACACTCCGCCGACAGCCCTGTTTTGCCAGCCCGGCATTCTGATCATCTTAAATCGCGGAATATCGTGCCATGAAGACCAGACCGACCAGAGCTTATCCTTGATTTCCGGATCGAACTGCATCCAGTAGCAGGTATTATCCCAGGCCGGCGGCACGCCATCCACTGAGCGGAACCAGGATTGGCCGCTGTTGAAGGAATGGAAATAACCGATATCAGTATAGCTGATCGCAAGATGTTCGGTGTTGAAAGGATCGAAATGCACTCCGTAGGAGGTGGTCACATCCATACCCCGGCTGCGCACTGAGCCATCCGGAAGGCGCTCAGAGTAGACCTCGAACCAGCTCTTCCCTCCATCGACCGTTTTCATAACCCGGTACCAGTCTGTAAACAAGGCGATCTCCGGGCTGCCGGGAAAAACTTTCACCTCGATAACCCGGACATACTCCCCCCCGAAAGCATCCCTGACCCATGAGTCGCGCTCATTGTCCGCCATCCAGCCATCCCGGACAATGTAATCCGAAGAGCCTCCCCCGCCCTTATAGACCCATTGCCAGGAGCGCCCGGCATCAGCGCTCTTGAAAATCCCGTACCAGTGGCCCAGGTCGCCCCGCTGGTTTTTCTGGATATATCGGCCGCACACCAGATAAACCGAACGGCTGTCTGACTCAGAGCAGGCAATACGCTCAAAATAAGGCAGGTATCGCCGGCTTTTTTCCGGCAGGCCGGAATCCAGAGGCGGGGTAACCTGGCTCCAGGTCCGGGCGCCGTCATCCGAGACATAAACCCCGCCGGTCATTTTTTCGCCATCCCAGCGTGTGCCTGTCACAGCGTAGAAACGCATTTTTTTACTCTCAGGATCAAGGCCGCCGGTTATCGCACTCAGCGGGGCTATTCCAGCGGGCAGCGGCATCTCCTTTATTTCATGGGTTGTTTTATCTAGCTTGTAGAGCGCGTCTTGACAAAAAACGAATATTTCGTTCCCGGCCTGGTTATCGTTAAACAGTCCGATCACGGAACTTTTCAAGCCGGCAGACTCGGCCCACTGCCTGCCCCTGTCCGCGGAATAAAATATGCTGACCACTGATTTGGATGGCGAGTACCGGCTGACCCCGAGATAAATCCGCCTGGAATCAGCCGGGTCAAGAAGAATCTCGTTTACCGAGATCGAGGGCTCATCAGGGAAGGTCTCCCGAGCCAGGTAGGTAAAATCCGCGTGGTCGCCAAGATAGCGCACCCCATCCACAGAGGGGGGGAACAAAAGCTCCCAATTTTTTCCCCAATCCGCGGTGCGATGCAAGCCGTGCCCGCAGACATAAACCGCCTCAGGGTCCGCAGGGTCAAAAGAAAAAGCGCTTGAGCCTCCCGGGAAATTATACATTTTCCACGATTTCCCGCCGTCAGAGGTGAGATAAGTTCCGCTCATATCGCATCTGATTATTATTTTGTCGGGGTCAGTGGGGTGGAACGTGGGATTGAAAGTCGAGCCTCCGCCGCCGGGTCCCAAAGCCCGGAAGGCCTGAGCCGGCGCCGGAGAAGGCTGCTGGTCCCGGGTATCCTGCGCCCCTGTGCAGCCAGCCAGATAAAGAACTGAAGCGCTTATTACGCTGATACATATAAGCTCGGTCCAAGCTCTCAGGACTCTCATTTTTCAACCTCCGCTGAAAGGTTAGTGTGGCGCAATGACAGGAGAAAAAGTACATCTACAATGTATAAACAAACTCTCACGTCCTTATGCGGACACAATGAAGTATGAAAATCAAGAAGACACACCCCGTCCGCTTCGCCCCCCACCCCTCTCAAGAGGGGATTTTTATTTAAAATGCTTAAAGGATTATTCTTTCCGAGAGCTTAATACAAAAATTATCACGCCTTTCAGGTTAATTTCCGATTGCCTGGATGTTAAAATGCCATTTTATTTTATAATAACTCAAAGTATCAATCAGGTCTGAAATAAATTTTTTTCAGGCACAGAAAATATATCCAACGCATCCCGACATTCAAGCCTTATTTTACCAGCGAGCTGCTTTTCACCAGAAAATGATCGGTTTAAGACGCGAGGCTGCACTCTCACTTGATCATAACATAAATAAATTCAACTCAGGCATAAATCTCCTACTCAAAAGACAATTACACACCAAATTTTAACACTATGCTAACAGATCACTAACATTCAGTTGCTAATATTTTCCCGTAATATTATATCTTTTAATGTATTTGATGTCTGAACCATCAAGGAAGTGAGGGTTGGATGGCGAAGGAAAAGATATTTGTAGTCGAGGACGATGAGAATATACAGGAGCTGCTCCGCTACAACCTGTCCAGGGAAGGGTACCAGGTGGAAAAGTTCACCAGCGGCGAGGAAGTGCTGCTTGCAGTGAGGTCCAGACTGCCTGATCTGGTGATCCTTGACCTGATGCTTCCGGGCGTGGACGGACTGGAGGTAGGCAAACGCCTTAGAGAAAACCCAAAAACCCGACATGTTCCAATCGTAATGCTTACGGCAAAAGGCGAGGAAGCGGATATCGTGACAGGGCTGGAGCTCGGGGCCGATGATTATATCACCAAGCCATTCAGCCTCAGGGTGTTAATTGCCAGGATCAGGGCAGTGCTGAGAAAAAAAGCCGCGGCCCTGGAGGGAGAGAAGCCGGTTATCAGGGCAGGCGGTCTGGTTATCGACTCCGGGCGTTATGTAGTGCACATGGAAGACCAACCTGTCGAGCTGACATCCTCGGAGTTTAAACTGCTCAATTTCCTGGCTCGCAGGCCGGGTTGGGTGTTTACCCGGCGCCAGATTGTGGGTGAGGTTCACGGGACGGACTATCCTGTCACGGACCGTTCCGTGGATGTGGCAATCGTGGGACTGCGCAAAAAACTCGGAAAAGCCGGCGATTATATAGAGACTGTCCGGGGTGCAGGGTACAGGTTCAGGGAGTGAGATAAATGCGATCCTGGAAATTGATCTGGCAGCTATATTTCCCCTATCTGCTGATAACGCTGGGATCACTGTTGATTCTGGGGTGGTATGCGGGGTATTCGATGCGGGAGTTTTATCTCAGCCAGACAGCGAACATTCTCGAGGTCAGGGCGAACCTTCTCAAACAGCTTCTTTCGGAGCAGTTCGCTTCCGGGGACACTGCAGGCGTACTCCGTCTGTGCGAGCAATACGGCAGGAAAGTCCAAGCCCGCGTCACTTTAATCCTTTCTTCCGGCCGGGTGATCTATGATACGGATGAAAACCCGGGCCAAATGGACAACCACGCCGACCGGCCCGAGGTGATCGAGGCCTTGAGCGGGAATATTGGCAGATCCATCAGATTCAGTCACACTTTGGGGACTGATATGATGTATCTGGCCGCTCCCATGGAAGCAGGGGGAGAGATCGTCGGAGTGCTGCGGGTCGCCAAACCCCTGAACACACTCAAACAAGCCCTCCGGACTGTCAAGGTGAAAGTCCTGCTTGGCGGACTGGGAGCAGCACTGTTGGCTGCCGCGGTGATCCTGCTTATTTCCCGCAGGATAAGCCTGCCGCTGGAAAAGCTCAGACTGGGGGCGGAACACTTTGCCAGGGGTGAGCTGGAGCACAAATTACCTGTACCGGAGATACCGGAAATAGGGGATCTTGCCCGGGCAATGAACGTGATGGCAGAGAGCCTGGAGGACAGGATTCGCACTGTGGTCCGGCAGCGTAATGAGCTTGAATCCCTGCTCTCCGGAATGACAGAAGGCGTAATCGCCGTGGATAAGGAAGAACGCGTGATCAGGCTTAACCAGGCTGCCGGCAGACTGCTTGGAGTCAGTCCTGAGGATTGTCATGGACGGCAGATCCAGGAGGTGGTGAGAAACAGGCAGCTTCAGGAATTCACCGGGAAAGTGCTTTCAAGCCGAAAACCTCTGGAAGAGGAGATCGTGTTCTACTATGATAAAGGCGAGCAGATCCTCCAGGCACACAGTACATTGCTAAAGGAAGTGACTGGCCAACCTTCAGGTGTCCTGATTGTCCTGAGCGATGTGACCGGCCTGAGACGTCTGGAGAACATCCGCCGGGAATTCGTGGCTAACGTTTCCCATGAGCTCAAGACCCCGATAACCACGATCAAGGGTTTTGTCGAGACTCTGCTCGGCAGCCCCAGGCAGAAAAAGCAGGATCTGGAGCGCTTCCTGAAGATCATTAATAAACAGGCCAACCGGCTGGACGCTATTATCGAGGATCTGCTCAGCCTCTCCAGGATCGAGCAGGAGGAGGAAAAGGAAGCGATCCTGCTGGCAGAAGGCTTGATAAAAGATATGCTGACTGCAAGCATTCAGTTCAACCAGACAAAGGCGGAAGAAAAGAATATCCGGCTTGAGCTGAACTGCCCGGCTGACTTAAAGGCCAGGATCGACGCCAGTCTTCTCGAGCAGGCGGTGGCAAACCTTATCGACAATGCGATCAAATACAGTGACCCTGGAAGCCAGGTGCTGATCGAAGCAGAAGGTATCGGTAACGAAGTGCTGATCAATGTCCGCGACAAGGGGTGCGGAATAGAGGCCAGGCATTTGCCACGGCTATTCGAGCGTTTTTACCGGGTGGACAAGGCCCGTTCTAGAAAGCTCGGCGGCACCGGCCTTGGGCTTGCCATAGTCAAACACATTGCCCAGATACACCGGGGACATGTCACTGTCCAGAGCACCCCGGGTCTGGGCAGTGTCTTCTCTATCCATCTCCCCAAAAACAAATTTTAAAGCCTCTAACAAATTCCTAACATTTCTCTAATTTTATTCTAACCGATTCCTATTATTTTTTAAACATTAGTCAAATTATAAACCGGGCCTCAGTATGTTATTTCTTTTCTTTCCAGGCACTTATTCTCCCTGATCATCTCAAATGCGATTTTTAGAAATGAGTTAAAAACAAAAAGTTGCGAAGAGATAGTTAGAATATTTTAATAATTTTCCAGGAGAATAAATGAAAAAAAACCATTTAGGATTGCCTGTAATTCTAATTGTGCTCACAGGCTCGATCGGGAACGCCACAGCCGCATCCGAAACAGCAGGCAAAGACAATCCCTGGGAGAAGTTCACCCCTGAACTCACCGGCTATTTCTTCTACCATCACGATGGCAGCGCGGGAGATGGAAAGACCAATTCCTTCGATTTTTCAAGGGTCTACATAGGCGGAAGGTACAAGCTGTCCGACAAGTTCACTTTCCGCTACATCTCGGATATCGGCCATGAGACAGGAGGCGGGAAATTCGAAGTATTTACCAAATACGCTTACTTGGATTGGAAATTAAATCCCAAGGCCGAAATCCTCCTCGGGCTTCAAGCCACCCTGAACTATAAAGTGCCCGAAAAGGCTTGGGGCTACAGGGTTATCCGCAAAGCGCCCATGGAGTCTTTCGGCGATTACTGGGGCTCGGTAAAAAGTGTCTACTCCGACAACCTGGAGCAGAGAAAACTGGCTGCCCTTGCCGCAGGGAATACGGAACTGGCCAATAAATTGTCCATGCAGAAAAGCAATTTCGCTCTCAGCAGCAAGTCCGGTATGAGAGCTTCAGCCGACCAGGGAGTAACCCTCTCCTTGAAACCCACAAAAAAAAGCTATCTGGATTTCATGGTAAGCAACGGCACTGGGTATAAAAAAGCAGAGGACGACAAGTACAAAAACTTCTCGGTCCGAGGCGGAGGATACTTCCTGGACAAGGCTCTTCACCTGTCCGCGTTTCTCGAGGTAGAACCCTGGGAAGGAAAGCAAACCAACGGGGCCATAAAGAGTTTCACCAATTTCCAGTGGGACCTTTTCGCAAGCTACGGTTTGACAGAGAGTTACATTCTCGGCCTGAATGTCAATTCAAAGAAGTTCGCCGGAAGCTATGAGGATATTACAGCCTACTGTTACTCGGTATTCGGCAATGTAAGTCTCATCCCTCAAAGATTGAAAGCCCTGGGCCGTTTCGACCGTTACCAGACCGGTTTCGACGACGTTGTTTCGGCTGGTCCGGCAGGTCTCAAAACCAATGGAGATCTTTATATCATCGGCCTTGACTACATCCCGGACAAACACGTGCACTTTATACCCAACCTGCAGGTCCTCTCTTACGAGAACTCAAACGAGGACGCAGGAGTGGCCTTCTATATTCATCTGCTAGTTGAATTCTAATTCAGAGCGTTCGTATAACCATTTGGCGGGGAACTAATAATTTTCTTACTGAATGCTAACAATTGGCTAACAATAGCAGCTTACTTTTAATCCGGTTAACCCGTAAGTTTGTTCAAGTGCCAAAAAAATGCACTAAAGGAGAAAGCAATGTTCAGGTTCAATTCCAAAATTCAGAGAGTATTTACCGCGGCACTGCTTGTCTTTTCAGCAACTGCCAGCGGCTGCGGCCGAAGGGACCGGGGGGCCGGGGAAGCAAAAACGGAAGGTCAGCCGCAATACCTGATGGTAAAAGGCTCGGATACCATGGTTCACCTGGTGTCCGCCTGGGCGGAAGCTTATATGAAAGCTGCGCCGAATGTCGAGGTCTCGGTTACCGGTGGCGGCTCCGGGACCGGGATTGCGGCCCTGCTCAACGGCACTACCGATATCTGCGTTGCCTCGCGAAAGATGAATGAAAAAGAATACGATCTTGCTAAAGAGAAAGGGATGGAACCCAAGGAATTTGTGGTAGCCAGGGATGGTATCGCGGTGGTGGTCAACCCGTCAAACCCGGTGAGCGAATTGTCCGTGGAAAAGACAGGCAAGATCTTTACCGGTGCCTATACCAACTGGAAACAGTTGGGCGGTCCGGATGCTGATATTATAGTACTGTCAAGGGAATCCAGCTCGGGGACTTACGTTTTCTTTCAGGAGCACGTGCTGAACAAAAAAGACTATACCCCTCAGGCAAGGCTGATGCCCGCCACTTCTTCTATCATCCAGTCGGTTTCCTCTGATAAGTGGGCTATCGGGTATGTTGGGCTGGGATATGCGCTTGAAGCCGGGGATAAGGTAAAGATGCTCTCCATAAAGGCTGATGAGAATTCACCGGCTGTGGTGCCCTCGGAGAGTACTGTCGTCTCAGGCGAGTACTCCATCTCCCGTCCGCTGCACCTTTACACTGCCGGCAGACCGCAGGCAGTCGCCAAACAATTCATCGATTTCTGCCTGGGTCTGGAGGGACAGGAAATAGTTCGCCAGACCGGCTACATTGCGGTTCAGTAAGAGGGAAAAACCTTCATGTGGAAAGAAAAAGCGGTCAGGGTAATTTTACTCGGGGCAGGCTCCACCAGCATTCTGATCGTGATACTCATTTTCTTTTTCCTGGGCCGGGAGGCCTTCCCTTTTTTCCTTGCGCCCGGGATCTCCGAGCTGCTGGGAACCCGGTGGATCCCGGTTTCTTTCCAGAGAGAGTCCTTCGGGATTCTGCCCCTGATCAGCGGCTCAGTACTGGTGACCGTGCTGGCCACTCTGATCGCGATTCCTTTCGGGGTGTGCGGTGCTGTGTACATCTCTGAAGTGGCCCTGGACGCCGAACGGGAGACCTTTAAACCGTTTATCGAGCTGCTCACCGGAATCCCTTCAGTGGTAATCGGTTTTTTCGGTCTGGTTGTCCTGGCCCCGCTTGTCAAGGAGGTTTTCGCCCTTCAAACCGGGCTGACCGCACTGACCGGCTCCCTGCTTCTGGCGCTGATGGCGATTCCGACAATAATCTCAATCTCCGAGGACTCACTCAGGAGTGTACCGAAATCGTACAAGGAAGCCTCACTGGCCCTGGGTGCCAGCAAGCTGCAGACAATCTGGAAAGTGACAGTTCCCTCGGCTCTGCCCGGAATTATTACCGCGGTGATGCTCGGTATGGGGCGGGTGATCGGGGAGACAATGGCGGTAATGATGGTGACCGGCAACGCTGCTGTGATCACCGCCTCGCCTTTTGATTCGGCCCGCACAATGACCGCCACTATCGCCGCCGAGATGGGAGAGGTGCCGTTCGGCAGCGTACACTACAGGGCCCTTTTCTGTGTCGGGCTCGTTCTGCTCCTGACCACTTTCGGAATCAACATAGTTGCCCAGCGGGTGCTCAAGAAATACCGGATGTAATGATGAAAACGGGCGCAACGGAAAAAGCGGTCTATTTCTCAATGCGGGCAGTGACTTATCTCATTGTCCTGGTGATCGCCTATATTATTTTTGACATTGTCTGGAACGGTATGCGGGTGATTAACTGGGATTTTCTGACCGGCTACCCCAGGCGCAGCGGTGCTGAAGGCGGGATTTTTCCGGCAATTGTCGGTACATTCTATCTCGTGCTGGGTACAATAGCTTTGGCCTTGCCCCTGGGAATAGCTTCGGCCATTTACCTGTCCGAATATGCCGGACAGGGAAGGTTCACCAGAGCGATCAGGCTGGCCATAATCACTCTGGCAGGGGTACCCTCGATAGTGTTCGGATTGTTCGGCCTGGGGCTTTTCGTGATCTTTTTCGGTTTCGGCTCCTCGATCCTAGCCGGCAGCCTGACCCTGGCCTGCCTGATCCTGCCGATAGTTATTGTTTCCAGCGAGGAGGCTCTGCGCTCGGTTCCGGCAAGCTTGCGGGAAGGCAGCCTGGCCCTGGGAGCGACAAAATGGAAGACGATTTACAAAAACGTCCTGCCGTATTCGATGTCAGGTATGCTGACAGGGGCTATCCTGGGAATCGGCAGGGCGGCAGGGGAAACAGCGCCGATCCTGCTCACTGTAGCGGCCTTTTTCCTGCCGAGGCTGCCGAGGTCTGTATTCGACCAGGTAATGGCCCTGCCCTATCACCTTTACGTCCTGGCGACCCAGCACCCGGAGGTGGCCAAAGTGAGACCGATGCAATATGGCACCGCCCTGGTCCTGCTGATCTTAGTGCTGGGGGTCAATATTGGGGCAATCATCTTGCGCAACCATTTCAGGAAGAAGTACCGATGGTAGAAAACGGGCCACAAGTCTCTGATCAGGAGAAAATTAAAGTCAGCGACCTGGACTTTTTTTACGGTAATACCCAGGTTCTTTTCAATGTTTCCATGTCCATTCCGGCGCGGAAAGTCACCGCTCTTATCGGCCCTTCCGGCTGCGGCAAGTCCACTTTCCTGCGCACACTGAACAGGATGAACGACATTATTGATGGTGTGCGCCTGGAGGGAAAAGTTCTAATAGACGGGCAGGATATCTACCTTAATGGAACCGATGTCGTGGCTCTGCGTAAAAAGGTGGGGATGGTATTTCAGAAATCGAATCCTTTCCCCAAATCGGTTTTTGAAAATGTGGCCTATGGCCCGCGAATTCACGGGATCAACTCCCGGGATGAACTCGTGGAAATTGTGGAAAGAAGTCTGGTGCGGGCCGGTTTGTGGAATGAGGTCAAGCACCGTCTGGCCGAAAACGCCCTGGAGCTTTCGGGGGGGCAGCAGCAGCGTCTCTGTATCGCCCGCGCCCTGGCAGTGGATCCCGAGATACTTTTAATGGATGAGCCGGCCTCGGCGCTGGACCCGCGCTCAACTACCAGGATCGAGGATCTGATCGATGAGCTGTGCCGGGAATATACAATTGTCATTGTGACACACAACATGCAGCAGGCGGCCCGGGTATCGCATTTCACAGCCTTTTTCTACGAGGGGCGACTGGTGGAATTCGGACCCACAAAGCAGCTTTTTACCAGGCCGCATGAAAAAAGGACTGAAGACTACATTACCGGGAAATTCGGTTAAACTAGAGAGGTGAACCATGTCCCTTCATTTTCAGCGGGAAATCGAGAAGCTGAAACGGAAGCTCCTTTCGCTCAGCACGCTCGTGGAAGAAAACGTTTATCGCGCCGTAAAAGCAGTAGTCGAAAAAAACTCTGCTCTGGCCCAGAAGGCCATTGATGCCGACTTCGAGATCGACCATCTGGAAGTGGATGTTGAGGAGGATTGTCTGAAAATCCTGGCTCTTTACCAGCCGGTGGCAGTCGACCTGCGGTTTATTGTGGCCGTATTGAAAATGAACAACGATCTGGAGCGGATCGGCGACGAGGCGGTTAACGTGGCAGAGCGAGCGGTTTACCTGGCCACGAGTGGTAATGTCGGCATTCCTTTCGATTTACAGGGAATGGCTGAAAAGGCCCAGGCGATGTTAAAAAACAGCCTGGATGCCCTGGTAAACCGGGATACTTCCCTGGCCAGGAAGGTTTGCGCTGCGGATGACGAAGTGGATGACATAAACCGGCAGATGTATGACAAGGTCAAGGAAAGGATCGCCGGCGGCAAGGGAGATATCAATGCGTTTCTCCACCTGCTGTCCATCTCCCGCCACGTGGAGCGGATCGCCGATCTGGCCACCAATATCGCCGAAGACGTGATTTACATGGTCGAAGGCGTGATAGTCAGGCACCGGATAGAGGACTATACAGAGCAAAGTAAGTGAAAAATAATTAAAGAAATTAAACCTTTGAAAGAGGGGACTATCGACCCATTTTAATGCGTTTACGGCGAATTTTTTCTGCCCCGATTCGATTGTTACTGACCAACCCTGTGTGAAAGGACAAGACCATGTTCTTTTCCGACAACCAGAGCCTGCCCGGTCAAAAATCTCGCTCTTTAAACCTTTACCTGATCCTCTCCCTTTTTCTGGTTACCGCAACAGAACTCAGGGCCGCTGAGAAACTTCTTTTCCGGGTAAAAGCGGAGTTCGATATCAAGGTGCCGATGCGCGACGGCACTCTTTTGTCCACGGATGTCTACCGGCCCGACACCAGCGGCGCCTTTCCGGTGCTTTTGATGCGCACGCCCTACAACAATTTCGACCCCGGGACAGGCTACTATTTCGCCGAGCGCGGCTACACGGTGGTGCTCCAGGATGTCCGGGGCAAATATGACAGCGAGGGCTCTTTTTACCCCCTGTCAAATGAAGCCGCGGATGGTTATGACACCCAGACCTGGTGCGGTACCAGAGCCTGGTCCAATGGCAAGGTCGGTACTTTCGGCGGCAGTTATGTTGGGGCCACTCAGTGGCTGCCTGCGAGTCTGGCTAACGAGCACCTGGTGTGCATGTTTCCCACAGTAGCCGCCAGCAACTACTACCAGCACTGGATGTACGACGGCGGGGTGTTCGCCCTGAGCTTCAATACCATGTGGGGGGCGCTGAGTGTCTCGGCCAGGGTGGGCCAGGACATGGACGCCCAACCGATCGACTGGCCGAGCTGCTTCCGCACCCTGCCGGTAGGTGATATCCCGGATGTTTTGGGGCGCAATGTGCCCTGGTTTGCTGAATGGCTGAACCACCCGCTTTACGATGACTACTGGAAGGCCTGGAATGTCTCCGAAAAATACGAAAAGATAAAAGTACCGGCCTTCAACCTGGGGGGCTGGTACGATGTGTTTATCAAGGGTACACTCGAGAATTTCACCGGGATGCGCCGGCGCGGGGCCACTCAAAGCTCACGTGAAGGAGCGCGGCTGGTGGTGGGGCCCTGGTTTCACACCTCGTCCTCGCGCACCCAACTGGGACAGATCGATTTCGGACCCCAGGCCGGGCTTGACGAGCGGGAACTCCATCTCAGGTGGTTCGATTACTGGCTGAAAGGGGAGCAGAACGGCCTGGATAAAGAGGCGCCGGTAAAGCTGTTTTTCATGGGTGAAAATATCTGGCACGAGTTCGATTCCTGGCCGCCCGCGGGCACTGAGACCCGGGAGTTCTATTTCCACTCCCAGGGTCAAGCCAACAGCCTGGCCGGTAACGGCACTCTCGACACCAGCCCGCCCCGAAAAAAAGAACCTCCCGACAGTTACAGTTACGATCCAGCCGACCCGGTGCCGAGCTTAGGCGGCAACGACTGCTGCCGCGAGACGATCAATCCCCAGGGCCCTTACGACCAGCGGGCGATCGAGCGCAGGGATGATGTGCTTGTCTATACCAGCCGGCCCTTGAGCGAATCCCTGAGAGTGATCGGAGAACTCGAGCTGAAACTCTGGGCCGCCTCGAGCGCTGTGAACACCGATTTCACGGCCAAGCTGGTGGATGTCCACCCGGATGGGCGCGCTTTCAATATCAGCTCGGGAATCCTCCGCGCCCCGTTCAAGGATGGATTTGACCGCTGGTCCGAGCTTGCGCCGGGTAAGCCGTATGAGCTCACGATCACCCTGCGGCCCACGGCCAATGTCTTTCTTGCCGGCCACAGGATCAGGGTCGAGATCTCAAGCAGCGATTTCCCGCGTTTCGCCCGCAACCTCAACACTCCGGGCGCGAATATCTCCGAAAAAACCGGGATGGCAATAGCCCGCCAGCAGGTGTTCCATGACCCCAGGCAGCTCTCGCGCATCCTGCTGCCGGTCCTGAAATAAGTTACCTGAAACGTTAGATTAAAATCCTGAAAGGGGCTGTCTCAAAAACAGAGACAGCCCCTTTCATTTTTTCCCTGAATGCGGTTGGCAAGCTGACAATCAATATATGATTATACATCAGCGGTCAGAACGCAGGTTTCCCGGGGATGACCTCGAAAACTAGCAGGTCTTCCCTATTCCAGCGGCCCTGTACGATTGACAATCCCGAGGCATCGGCTGCTGTGCTCAGGCCCTCGTAAGTCTGCCCGGTCCACGGCCCATGGGTGATCTCGCCCACCAGGTTCGGGCCGATTACCGGAGCCCCGATATGCCGCGCGGCTTTCTGCACGGTCTTGACCAGCTCGAAACCATGTTCCGGCCATTTCTCCCGCGGGGCTGCCCAGCCGTAAGGAATGTATACCAGCTCGGGCCTTTGGCGGGCCATAGCATCGAGAAGCTCTTCCTTGAAACTGTCCGCGCAGATCAGGAGGCCCACCCTGCCCAGTGGAGTATCGACAGCCTTGATATCAGAGATCTCACCCGGAGTATAAGGAGGATCCATCAGCCATGAAAGGAGGTTAATCTTACGGTGTTTCAAGACTATTTTCCCTTCCGGGTCAATCAAGACTGCGGTGTCGTAGAGCCTTCCATCCGCCTTTTCACATAAACCGATACCGATCCAGATATTATTCTCCCGGGCCAGATCGGAAACCCTTCTGGAAAAAGGCCCGGGGACCGGCCCGGCCAGGTTGTGGGCCTCAGGGTTGACCCAGCCCAGATCGACTGTCTCCGGGAAAAAAACCGCTCTCACTCCCTCCTCTCTGGCTTTCAGCACCAGGTTCCTGATACGGCCGAAATTACCCTCCAGATCGGAATCAGCGCAGGCTATCTGGGCCAGAGCCACTTTGATCTTTTCCATGGCAAATACTCTCTCGCTGAATGTCAGCCCGATTAAAAAAAACAAAAGCGCCATTGGGCAACAAATATAAAAGCAAGAACGAAAACGCGGGATTTTTAATGCTCTCAAACTGATCATTCCGACTGTTCTCCAGGACAGGTTGACTTTAGAAAAGAAATCATGAATATCCAACGTGCCGGCTTATTTTCCGGACAGTAATTCAGAACCAGGAGCGAATCTGCCGCTGCCTGCAATGTAATCTTGGCTCTCTCAGCCCGTAAATCAAGCAATTATTCTTCCGGGAATCCTGCTCATTTACCGGTTCAATAACAGCAAAACCACCTGACAACATTTAACCACTTGCCAGCCACGGACCCAGTCGACTCAGGAAATTTATTTACCCCCGGATTTAAAAATATATATTAAAAAAGATATTTCTTAAAGCGGAAAGGCATTGATAAACAAGTAACCGTAAGGGTTTGTACCAGGAGCAGACTGTCTTTCAGATTATAACGACCTGTTCCGGACAGCAACTGTTAAACGTCCCAAACGAAAGGACCATTGACATGAAACCCCGATTCCTGTTAGCTGCCGTACCCCTTGCGGCAGCGCTTCTCGCTTTCTCAGGCCCGGGCCGCACCCGCCGGGTACCGGATACACTCGATCTGCGCAGTCATGCCAGGGCCTCGGTGAATTTCCTCACCTGTCAGCCTGAACCTGAGCAAGGGATGCTGCCGTATTTCTGGACATTTTTCGGTGACGGCCCGGCTGAACTGAGGCACAATCACTGGGATTATTGCGAGAACCCCGGCCGTTTCCTGTACGGCCTGGCTGCGGCCAGGCAGATCGCGGGCTGCCTGGAGGGAACCAAGGAGGAGAGGGACTTCGAGAAGTCTATTTATTCGACAATGACCGGAGGCAACGGGTTATGCTGGAGACCGGGCTACAGCCCTTTTATTCGCAGCACAGGCAAGCCAGAGATGAACCTGTGGGACAACCGGAGTGATTTCATGGGGCTTCTGAGTTTGTATATGGTTTACCAGGAGCCGGAGGTGAAAGAAATGCTCGAGGGCATGCTGGACGGTCTGGAAAGCCTGGCTATCAGGAAAGACAAATATGTATATTTCGAGCGGGAGGACATTCTCCCGGACCATGCGGCAAACCCGGGCCACAAGCCGCGGGTCGGCCAGCACTCGGGCGGCTGGATCACGCCCCTGATCAAGTATTACCAGGTCACAGGGAGTAAAAGGGCCTACGAAATGGCTGTGGGCCTGGCCAATTTCATTGTCGACTTTCACAAGACATCGCTCAAGCCCGGGGCAGTGCTCGGCATCTCCAATGTCCACGGGGCCTTGTTCACTTTGGCCGGGGTAATCCGCACAGCCGCTCTCACCGGGAACCAGGAGCACTTGAAATGGGCTGAGCAACTCGTGCGTCATGCCTCGACCAAACTCGCTTCTGAGTACGGGTGGGTCATGGAGATGGAGCTGCGCGAGTGGATGAAGCCGGAGCACTCAAAGTCCTGCGAATCCTGCGCAGTGGTTGATATGATCCAGTGCGCCCTGCTCCTTGCTCAAGCCGGTTATCCGCAGTACTGGGACCTGGTGGAGCGCTACGTGAGAAACTATTTCACCGAGGCCCAGGTCCTGGATAGGGACTGGATGGGATCCAGCGGCACGCGCGAGGACAACCTGGCCTCTTCATTCAGGGATGTTCCCCAAAGGATAAAGGGATGTTTTATCGGCTGGGGCGCCCCTAATGACCTGGTGGACTCGACAGCCAGGGTTCCCAATGCGATCCAGAACTGTTGCGGCCCCCACGGGGCCTGGGGGCTGTTCCTGATCTGGCACCGGATAATCACAGAGGACAAAAGCGGCGTGCGGGTGAACCTCTCGCTCAACAAGGAGAGTCCCTGGTGCCGGGTGGACAGCTACCGCCCTTACAGCGGGAGGGTGGATGTAATCATGTATTACGCCAGGCTGCTTTTTGTCCGGGTGCCGGGCTTCGCAGACCGGGAAAGTGTCCGCTGCCTGGTGAATAACCGACCGGTAAACACTGCGTGGGAAGGGGATTATGTTTCATTCCCGGAAATCAAGGCCGGTGAAACAGCCACTGTGGAATATCCCATGACTCACGAGTTCCGTACAGAAAACCTGGACGGCACCGAATACAGGGTGGAATGGAAAGGCCAGACAGTCCTGAGTCTAGACCCGCCCGGCAGGATCGCCCCTC
>DATKXY010000105.1:0-10229 GCA_035528795.1 archaeon
AGAGTGGAGGGGGAGATAATAATAAGGGCGGTTATTGAGAGCATTACTGTTAAGGTTAATTGTTTAAGCATAACAATTTTTTCCTTAAATCTCAGTTGCTGTCTCTGTTGATTCCTTTTCCACCACTCCATATTTCACAACCCACCTCTTCGCTATGCTGCACAACCCCAACATTACAATAATACCCACCCCGTGCCATGTCCAGGACATCAGATCGAGCGCGGTTTCATTCGATACTTTCATACTGTACAAGGCATATTTCGAGGTCTCCCCGAACTCCGGGTTGCCCACTATAGAATACTGGAATATGTCAACCAGGGCATGATAAATGGAGACTCCGTACAGTTCCCTGGTGGTCAGGTACAGAATGCTGACCGGGATTACCGAGATCCCATGCGCGAGCAGCATCTCCCCTACAGCAGCCCACCCGCGCTCTGCCGCTCCGCCCGAGTATATGGAGAAATAAGCGGGAAGATGCCAGAGTGCGAAAATCGCAGAGCATAACAGCACGGCCTTGAGCGCCCCGAAACTCTCCTCCAGTTTCGGCAGGATGTAGCCCCGGAAAGCGAGCTCCTCGCCGAAAAGACACATAATGAACCCCATAACTCCGCCGGAAACAAATATCACAGCAGCTATCACTGCAGGGGATATTCCTGTATCGAGTGCCGGAAAAGCTTCATTGAGCGGGTATTCGACAAGGCCCAGACGCATGGGCACCCAGTAGTGAAGGGACAGCACGATGGCAGTGAAAAGAAGCCCGATAAAAAGGCCGACAGGCACATTGCGGTTCAGCCTGAAACCCATGTCCAGGAATCTCCCCTGGTGCAGCTTTTTCTGGCAGAATATCGCTCCCAGGCCCATTACTATTATTGCAATGGATAAATAGTGGCCCGCCGCTTCCGGCTGGAAAAACACGGACAGGCTTTGAAGCAGAAAGATAAAGACCAGGTATCCAGGCAGGACCTTGAGGTTCAATTTCATTTTCACTCCACCTGGCGCTTGAGGCGCCTGATTTGGAATCTTTGAAAGTGAGGAAAGCCGGATCGCTTGATCTTATTCAGAAAAACAGCCGTTTCGTTTCAGGTACTCTCTGGTGTACGGGCATACCGCGATACAGATACCGCAGATCGAGCGGTCGCTCCCTGCTTTGAGGGCCAGACGGCTGGCGCAGTCGCGGCAGGCGAAAGCATCGAAAAAGCCCGCCCTATCCAAACCGGGCCGCCAGTCCATCCCCGAGGGGGCGCTTGCAGGACAGGCCTCCACGCAAGATGTGCAGTCCCCGCAGCGGGGGCTTTCAACCGGCGTACCCACAGGCAGCGGGGCATCGGTGAGCACAGTGTTGTAGCGCACAGCCGAGCCGCAGGTCCCGGTCACCAGGAGCGCGCACTTGCCGATCCATCCCACGCCCGCGCGGGTGGCCACGGTCTTGTGCGGCAAAGGAGTGGAGAGAGTCTCGTTGTCCCGGACAGTCTCAGTCGGTTTGAGAGATACCGCATGAAAGCCGCGCCCGCGCAGGAAAGCCGCACAGTCATCTCCTAGGCGCTCGAGGAGCGCATTGGCGCGCGTGTACTCTGCGGCGTAGGCCCTGGTCGGTCCTGCTGCGATTTCAGCCACTACTGACGGCTTAAGCCCAACCCCCAGACACACGCCCACAGGCAGGCCCCGGCGCTTGTCAGCAGGCAAGGGGCTTAAATCAGCGCAGGAGGTGAAGGTTACGCCGCAGTCAATCAATAAGCGCTCGAGATCTGTAAACAGTTTGTGATCAATCATTCTATGTTACGTTTTTCTCATAGACTGTTTAATGATCAGAGTTGTGGATCTCCCACCCTTTTTGGACAAATCAAATATAATTAAACCGGGTAATCGCCTCGATCTATTTTAATTGCTTCCGCCTGCCAGGTCAAAAGAGATTTCCCATTTGACTTGCCCGGGGAAGTGATTATTTTTTAACTGTGGATGCTGCCACAGGGTGTAAAAGCTTGCAGCCCTTCAAGGGCATACCTTCTCAAGGAATGACAAAATGCGAAAAACAAAATGGACCGGGGCTTTTTTATTCCTCACTGCCGGCCTGCTTTTTAGTCTCCTGAGTTCATTGAACGCCCAGACTGCTGCTGAGGACAGCCTGCGCGAGGCTGCGCTCAGATTTATCCGCACGGCCGAGACCCGGCTGGCACCGGTTTACGGTCCGCTCGCCGGGCAGATAGTCTCGCGGTTCGAGCTTGGCGGCAAGGAGGGAACCGGGATCGATCTGGGCAGCGGCCCCGGTCACCTGATTCTCGAGCTCGCAAAGCGCACCCGGAAGATGCACTGGATAAACGCTGATATCAACCCCCATTTTTTTCCCTATTTCCTCGAGCAGGCGAAAAAGGCAGGAGTCAGCGGGCGGGTGGAAGCAGTGACAGCAGATGCCCAGGCCCTGCCGTTCGAGAGCGACTACGCGGACATTATTGTCTCCAGGGGATCGTTCCAGTTCTGGAAAGATAAAAAGCGCGCCTTTGCCGAGATTTACCGGGTGCTCAAGCCCGGGGGCGCAGCCTGTATCGGCCGGGGTTTTTCGGAGAACCTGCCGGTCGAGGTGGCCCGCAGGGTGCGCCAGGGGCGGGAAGGCGGTCCGGAATACGATCTCGAGCAGACCGAAGCTCTGCTGCGGGAGGTGATGCAGGCACTGGAAATAAAGGAATACGAAATCCGGGTTCCGAAACCGCCGGGTTCCGAAGGGGTGAGCTACGGGATCTGGCTCGAGTTCCACAAGCCTCCCGGGCTCAGGCGTGAAGGCGGAGCCGGGGAGACTGTCTATGCCATGGACACGATCGTGGTGACCGCCACTGCGCCCCGCGATCCCGTGGCCGAGCCGAAAATCGAGTCAGCCGGTCTCGAGGTGTCATCCAGCGTGGTCACGCAGGCGGAAATCACCAGGCAAGGCGCCAAAACAGTGATCGATGCCCTGGAATATGTCCCGGGGGCCTGGATTGAGTCACGGGGGAGGAAAGTGAAGCAGTTTTTCTCTATCCGGGGCCAGCGCTACCCATACCCGGACTATGCTCTGGATGGGGCCTGGCAGCGCGAGTTCCTCGAAATACCTTTCTTCTTCTCCACGGAAGATGTGGCCAGACTCGAGGTCATGCGCTCGAGCGCAGCCCTGCTCACAGGACTTTCCGGCCTGGTCGGGGTGGTGAACATTATCCCCAGGGAATATACCGAGCGGGAAACTTCGCTCCAGGTCGAGTACGGCTCTTTCAACACCTACCGCTTGAACCTGGCTCACGGGGGCAGGCTCAGAAAAATATCCTACGCCCTGAGCCTGGGCACGCCCCGCACGGATGGCCCGAAAGGCAGGCACGCTGCCGAGGGAATAACCCACTTCCGGGGCAGCGCGCGCTGGAACCCCAACGAGAGGTGGTCTGTCACGGCCCACTTTTTATACCTGGACGGTTACAGTGAGCTGGCCCAGGCCAAGCCGCCGGCAATGGAAAGGCTGCAGACCACTCTCGAAAAGTACGATCCTTACCGGGGTTTGCTTGCCAGCATTAAAACATTCTACCATCCGTCAGAGAAAGCCTCGACAGAGTTGATCGTGAATTTCTCGGAGCGCGACCATACGTTTATCAGCGAGACTGTCACCCCTGCTGAAAGTACCAGCGAGAGGGACTACGAGTACAGCGCGAACCTGACCCAGTCCGTGGCGCTCGGCCCGGACAATGTGCTCCGGGTGGGCGGGCTTTATAACCACTGGGTAGCCCCGAACGGCAAACGCTTTTATGTGGGCAAGCGCTGCGACCTGGAAACATATTCCGCCGTGGCAGTGGATGAGCACAGGTTCGGCCCCTTGAGCGTGGACCTGGGGCTACGCTGGGCCAGGACATATATCAACCAGTACGGGGCGTTCAGTATCGAGGGAAGCCAGCAGGGGCTGGGAAAAGTCAGGCCGATTGCGGACCAGTGGGAGCCTCCGGTAATCACCACCAGTTTGGGCGGAGCATACACCCTTTCCCGGAAAGTCTCGCTGCATTTCAACCTGTCCTCTGGCAGTATCAAGCCCGGCAGGGGAAGCCTGGATATTAGCCTCCAGGAGCCGAAAGACGAAAAAAGAGTAAAACTGGATTTTGGCGTTCAGGTGAAAAAGGAGGGAACAGGTCAGGTTTCAGTGGCCGGTTTTCTGATGAAGCAGAAAGATGCTCTCGTGCTCAGCGGCAGCACACAGACAGTGGGCGGCAGGGTGATAGAGCTTTACCTGAACCGCGACCAGGACCAGGCGGGTATCGAGGTCGATGCGCGGGGCTGGATGCTGGACGGCAATCTGCAGCTCTTTCTCAATTTCCTGGCCATGAGCTCCCGCGCGGAAATCGAGGGGAGGATGGCTCGCAACAGGGAGCTGCCCAGGTTTATTACGAGCGGCGGGGTTTACGCAACGCGGGCAAAATACGACTTCAACATCATGTTCAAGTACGTCTCGGCTTATGAAAACGAGCGTTTCGCGGAAAACCCCTTGGTCCCCCATCCGCTCGGGGAATACAACACCTTGAATGTCACTCTGGGCAGGTCTTTCGGTCTCAAGCCCAGGAACAGGGTTTACCTGGAGATCAGGAATTTAACAAATGACAAATTCTCCACAGTCGTGGGTTATCCTGACTACGGGCGCAGGCTCACTTTAGGCATGCGCAGTACTTTCAAATGATTTTGCTCTTCGCTCACTGTCCCGCAGGCTGAAGGGCTATCGAGGCCTTGATCAGGTAGCTGCAGTTGCACCGGGCAGTGGCATCGGGCATGAGCAGGAGGCCTCCCACCGGAATGGCGTTTATCCAGCATCCGGGCCGGATCCCACCGTAGTTTTCCGTTCCCCTGTCGGCAGACGGCTCGACAAAGCCCAGAGTGGCCGAGCGGAAGACCAGCATGTTCTCGCAGCCGGTGAGAATCCCGCAGCCGTATGAGCGCGCCAGACGGAAATCCAGCCTTTTGCCTGTCAGAAGGTCATACGCGCCCGGCTCCAGGTAAATCACGCTGCCTGAGATCAGAGGTCTCGAGATATTACTATTGTTTTTCCCGATCCTTGTTTCCACCTCCCAAAGACGCTTTCCGTCAGAAGCGCGGAAACCGGTCATCAACCCGCCCAACTCGGAACGCTGCCTGAAATTAGTGAACTGATAAGTCATAACCAGCAGGTCGTGCCCGGCGCTCAGGGCGAGCAGGGTACCGTAGATATTCCGTCCGTTTTGCCAGAGGACCCGGCCGCTCGAGCTGTCGAGGGCCAGAAGTTTTCCCGGCGGCTGCTCCGGAGGAAGGGGGCCGGCGCCGCTTTTCAGCCTGTGGGGGTTTCTCCTGAGGGCATCCGCAAGAGCTACAGGCCGGTCGATCAGGAAGACTTTGCCCTCGCCGATCGCAATCGCGTTGTGACGGATCGAGTGCTCAGGGGTAAAAGTCCATTTCAGCTTTCCGGTCAGGGCATCCATGGCGAAAAACAGGCTGGACTCCGTGAACAGTTTGTCCATATCCGACTCGCGGTAGGCATATCTCACGATATACTCTGTGTTGGCCACTGAACCGTAAAGGATGCCGTCCTCCACTGCGATATAACCCCAGTAAGAGTTTTCCTCTCCATTCGGCCCTGCCGGAGCGCTGTATTCCGCCAGTTTTTTCCCGGTGGCCGCATCCAGGACCAGGCAGCTTTTCCCGGCAAAATCGCCATCCGTGGGATCGCCTCCGGAGCGGATATAGAGCCTGTCTCCCTCCAGGCAGATATTACCCTGGGTGCCGGCCGCTCCCACCAAATGTTCCTGGTCGTACGGTTTCATGATATCCCGCAAGGGGTACTCCCACAGGGTGTGGCCGTTATAGGCATCCACAGCCCGCAGCGCATTCAGGCCTTCCACGAACAGGCGCCCTTTGCTGAAAAGCGGCCCTACGCCTCGGCCGTGGCGCGAGGGCATTTCGAAATCGCTGTCAGTGAACCAGAGCATCGAGAGCGGCGCTTTGACCAGCTTGTCGGAAGAAGTGAGAGTGTTTGCCGGGTCATGGTACAGGTGGGTCCAGTCGGGATCTGCCTCTGGGAGCGCCCCGCGCACGATCTTTTCCATGGCCCCTGGTCTGCCGATACAGGCTGTTCCGCCCCAGGGCCGGGAAATCCGCTGCATTTCCTCCCGGTTTACGAATTCGGTCCCCCCGGTTACCGACCTGCCGGATACAATCAGGTTGGCGAAATAATCCGGGCAGGGAGTGTGGGCCGGATCGCCCAGGCGGACAGTCACGCGCACGCCGTAAAGGCCCGCGGCGTCGAGCTTTTGACGTGCCAGGGCCACGTTTTGCGGGTCCGGGTCAATCGCGTAAATGTGGAGATTAGTGCGCCTGGCCAGCTCAAAAGCGAGTCTTCCATCCCCGCAGCCCAGGTCCAGGCAGTAGCCGTCTGTCACCCCGCCGGTCGAGATAATCTCCTCCGCCGCTCTGGCAAAGAGGTCGTTCCGCTCATAAGGCAGATTTATCATATCGGCCTGTATCACGCGCGCCTTTTGGAAGGGCTGCGGATCGAAACAGTAGATCGTGCCGCGATCCGTGCTCACATACAGGCGGCCACCTGCTACGGCAAGCCCGAACGGCGCGCCGTCCACCTCCGCAGACCAGACAACCTTCCTGGAATCGACATCCAGGACCGCCACCTTGTTGTCGACTGTCCCGGAAATGATTTTGTCACCCGCAGCAATGAGCGCCACTCCCCCGGGTTGGGCCGGGGTGGGGATGCTCCAGGATACAGGGCGGATTTTTCTGATTTTGACCAGATTGCCTGTCTGGTCCGTTATCTCCTTTTCTGTCAGGAAATCAGCCCGGTCAAGCGCTTTCACTCCATCTTTTTCAGCATAGACAAGATATCCGGGCAACGCGGCGACCGCAGCGGCCGGGATCTCGTCATCAGTCACCTGCCTGCCGCTTTCAGTGTAGAACAGGGCTTTTGCAGTTCCTGCACTCAGGGTCGTGCCGCGGCTGTTCCCGCCGTCGGCGAACAAGTATGGCCCGGCTACCATCACCCGCGACCCGCCGTAAGCACGGGCAGCCTGGTGGTGAAAGTACTTGAAAAGTCCGTTTTCCCGGTTGAAAGCCGCCGGGACTGCGCGGCCGGTGGGTACAAAGAGGCTGTTTTCCGAGGCTGAGAGGTAGCCCTGGGCGGACACACCGCTTTTTGCACGCGCTCCGCCGTGGGGCTTGTCCATCTCGATAGCCCCGGAGCTGTCATTGACCCAGAGAACTTTGCCGTTTTCCGGATTCAGGGCGTAAATGTATATCCCGTCAGTGGGCCAGATACCTGCCGCGAAATAAAGTATGTCATCCAGGATGACCGGACCTCCGCGCGCTGGCCAGCGCGAGATCATCCTGCCGTTGCCTAGTATCAGGTTCTCACCAGGTCCGCCGCGCTTTTTCCACAACAGATTCCCCTCCAGCGCTGAGAGACAGTACAGGCAGCCGTCATCGCTCACTGCAAAAACGCGGTCTTTCCAAACCACCGGGGCAAAGCGCACAGGCCCATCCGTGAAAAAGCTCCAGCGCTCGCTGCCTGTCGCCGCATCCAGGGCGTAGAGTTTGCAGTCAGCCGAGCTGCCGAAATAGAGGCTGCTGCCGGCGATAACCGCATGATAGGCGTAATCGAAAGGCATCCGGGTGTCGACTCCCTGCCAGGCGGGCCGGGGGGCATGGCGCGATTTGTAGACCCAGGCCATAGAAAGCTCCGGGGAAAGTATTTCATTCGTATATCCGCTGCGCGCGGCATCGGCGCGGTACTGCGGCCAGTCCCCGGCAAAGGCTTTCAACTGGGCCAGGCCCAGAAGCAGGATAATTGCGGCAGGCTTATTCATGTTTTCCCTCGCTGGATGCAATAGAAGGAAATTCCCTGATGTTTTTCAAGAACTGCCCATCTCGAACGGGAAGCTTTTTGTGATGAAAGGTCTTTTTTCTCCGGTGCTCAAAGTCATGGTTCCATAGAGGGCCAGGCGGTAGCGGCCCGGCTCAGTGCATTTAACTTCCGAGTCTATAATTGCACTCTTATTCAGGTCGAGAGCCTGGATTTTTGCGACAATCTCGCCGGTTGTTCTTGTGAGCACTATGTCCCCCAGGACCCGGCCGATCCCCTCCCTGAGCTTCCCTTTGAACATGATATCGGCTTTGAACCTCACCAGCTCACCGGTCGAAAAAACAGGGAAACCCTCCTCGCTTTCGCGGCTGGCAGGCCCGATGATAAACCGGGTCTCAGGCGCCCGGTGGGGCAGGAGCGCGGCCTTGTCTGTCAGCCCGGCTTTGGACTGCCCGAGCACGCGCAGCAGACTGCGGATTTCAAAAGTCAAAAACCCGTCCTGGCCCAATTCCCGCCCGCGCTCGACAATATCCTTGAAAGGAGCGAACTCTCTGATCTGGTACATGCCGACACCGCTGTAATAGGGCACCCTGCCCTTGACCCGGGGGAGATGGGATTTCATGACAGCGACAAACCTGTCCGGTTCCGGGGTATAGTTCATGGGACAGACAAAATCGAGGATCCCTTCCTGGATCCATTCCCACCAGACCTGGGCATCGCTGTTGTATGTGTAGTCGTTGCCGGAGCGTGCGGCCAGGGAGACGCAGACATAGGGATCGTAGGTGTGGACCGCGCGGGCAATCTCGCGGGCCGAGGAATGGATCAACTGCCGGCGCCAATCCAGGTAGGCTTCATAGCACGGGCCGCCCTCACAGAAATCCTTGGGCCACTTGGACATGTCCAGGCCGGTCTCCCTGGCGAAATTTTCCTTGCAGTTATCGCAATAACACATCTGCGGCCAGCCGTAGCGCATATAATCGAAATGCACTCCGTCGACATCGTATTTCTTCACCACCTCCAGCATGGCGTCCAGCTCGAGTTTCCTGTTGTCCGGGTTGGATGGGCAGAGCCAGTCGCCCCTCTGGTTATAGCCGTTGTCTTTGGCCACCTCGGCATTGCGCTTGCCTTCATAGCTATACTGGATACGGCCTTGATCCAGCATTGCCTGGGCAAATGAATCAGGAGCGCCTGCCATATACCAGTTTATTCTCCAGACATGGACCTCGATCCCGTATTTATGGGCGGCTTCGAGACAGAGTGCCAGCTCGTCTCTCTCGCTGGTCATCGGAAGGACAGCGCTGGGATAAAAAGCGGCGCCGCCGGTGTTCAGATTCGGAAATACCATGTTATAGCCAGCATCTTTCAATACCGCCATGGTGGAATCCCAATTGACCCCTCTTGCACGGCCCATCCAGGTACCCCGGCCCTCGGCGACATAGTTATAGGCGGAATTCCTTGTGGAAAAAATCTGACAGGAACAGCCCGCTAGCAGAATGATTGATCCCAGAAAAAAGAATAAAAGGCAAATTAGGGATCGATAAAAATCTTTCATGGTCTCTCCTTGAGGTTGTTAAAGAATTTTGCCTGGATTATGCACAGAAGATCCGGGCCATATTTATTTTGGAGTAGAACTCGAGCGTTCTCTGGCGCCTCAGGGGGCGGGGCCGGCATCATTTTTGCGAAAGCACCTGGGGCAGGATCAATTGCGGCGTCGAGCCAAAGCAAAAATGATGCCGGCCCCGTCCCGCCCGGGCAAAACTCAAGCTTATCGATTTCCCGAAAAACCCCCTGTCCAATAGCTCGGCCTGCCCCATTCAAGCCAGGCTAGGTCTAAAAACTGATTTTGTCCACTTCATGAACGAAGGCTTCGATAATCTCTATACCCTTCAAGAAGGGTTGACCTCCAATGGGAAGCTTTTTGCAATGAAAGGTTTCTCCTCCCCGGTGCTCAGGGTCATGCTTCCATAAAAGACCAGGCGGTAGCGGCCGGGCCCGGGACTTTTTACAGACAGGTCGATTACGGCGCCCCTGTCCAGATCGAGAGTATGGATTTTGGCAACTGTTTCGCCGCTTATTTTCTGCAGCACGATATCTCCATTTATCCGGCCGATCCCCTCTCTGATTTTTCCTTTGAACATGATATCGGCTTTGAATTTCACCGGCTCGCCTTGGGAAAAAACCGGAAATCCTTCAATGCTCTCGCTGTCCGCCGGTTCCATTATGAAGCGGATCTCCGGTGCCCGGTGAGGCAGGAGCGCCGGGCCTTTTGTCAGGTCGGTTTTCGACTGCTCGAGCACAAGCAGGAGGCTGTTAATTTCAAAAGTCAAGAACCCGTCCTGCCCGAGCTCCCTCCCGAGCTCGACTGTCTCCTTAAGCGGAGTATAGGCTTTCATTCGAT
>DATKXY010000106.1:0-7930 GCA_035528795.1 archaeon
AACAACGAATTGTCCGGTGTAGTATCATTTAATTGATTGTCACCTGCCAATGCGGTGTTAGGCGGCAGGGTTCACATCTTCAAACTCCTTTCTCACCGCGCAAAATGCCGAACAAGCCAAACACGGCTGCGACAATGCCGCCGACCATAAGCCAGATGGCTTTGTCGGTGGGCGAACCCGTAAAGAATCGTGATACATCGGAACTGAAGGAGTCCGAGGCGCTCACGCCCCAGATAACCAAAACAACTCCGACGACAAGCAGTGCAACAAATATACTTTTGTTCATCTGTTCTCCTGAAGGCCTGGCGGTCAAAACGGCCTGCGGCCACTGATGATGCGCACCAGAATAATGATAATGGCGATGACGAGGAAGATGTGAATGAATCCGCTCATGGTGTAAGACGAAATCAATCCCAACAACCACAGCACAATCAGTACGACCGCAATTAGGTATAACATATCTGGAACCCTTTCTTTTGATCTTTGACCTTGTTTGTTGTCACCTTCAAAGAGCGTAGCTGCCGTGACGCGCGGAGCCTGTTAGCTGCATCGCATGGTTAGGCCATTCTGGTGGACGGTACGGATGCTAGACCTTGGATCGTATAGCTCCGAAGATCAGTACGAACGTTCCGCTGCCAATCAAGGTCCAGCCGATGATCGGCGGCAGGAGAACTGTCTTCGTGCGCTCCGCGGTTGCCCTTAGCGAGCCGACTTCGAAAATCTTCTCTTCGCTCTTGTAGGTGAAGTGGCCGTAACCCAGTATCGCTGTGCCAATGATGATCAACGCAACACCGAGGATGATTTTGAATTTTAATTTGTTCATAGTTATTTTCCTTTGGTTTCGGTGTTTTCTGTTTTGCGCTAAAGTTAAGGCTATTTCCGGCCTCCGGCCTTCAGATCGGCGTAAATGCCAGAAGCCGTGCCAGTACCATTTTGTTCGCAAATTGGAATTATTTGAACTTGGAGGCTGCTCTTTGAAAGGCGGTCTTGACTTCAATCCAGGCGTTTTCTGCGCCTGCTTTGAGGTCTTCCCACGCCTCATCGCCCGCGGCCTTCAACTCCTGCAACTTCGTCCTGGCCTTATCGTGCTTGAGCTGCAAGGCTTCGGTGATTTCGTAGTATTCAATCTTCGCCTCAGCCTTGGCTTTGTCCGCCTTGGCCTTGAACAGAGCGAGCTGGGCGTCCCATTCCTCCAACTGCGCCGCAAGCTTTTCTTCGTACGCTTTTCGTTTGTCTATCATAGCTACCCTCTTGGATTTATTTTAATTGCTTAATAAAGATTGTCCCCTTTGATCCCCTATATTGAGGATTATGAGACTTTTTCCAACGCCGCGTGAATGGCCTTTATTAAAACCTCATCCTCAAAAGGTTTGGAGAGATAAGCCAGAGCCCCCCCTTTCAGACCAGTTTCCCTGGCTTTCTTGTCTTCATGTGCAGTGATGAAAATGATGGGTATTTGCGAGTCCGAATGTCCCAGATGCTCCTGCAGATCCAATCCCGTCATCCCGGGCATTCGAATATCCAGAATCAGGCAGATAACGTTTTCAAGGTCCCCGCAATTCAGATAATCTGCAGCCGAAGCGAATGTTTTCACCTCTATTTCCAAGGATTTGATCAGCCTCTCGAGTGCATTGCGCATTGATTCATCATCATCAACTACAATTATCGTCCCTTCTATTTTCATTAAACATTCCTCAGGGCGGATGCCATCCCAGATTATTATCATTCTGGTTCTTGTCCGGCTTGAGCGCAGCCCCAAAAAACAGGTAAACCAAGGTTACAATTGCTATAGATTCCCTTTATTTCTAGCCTAGAAGACAGGTTTACAAGGGACTGTTATATATTGTTGATTTTATACAGGTTTGGAAATTGGACTTTGGGCGCACGAGTATTGGACTTTGGTCCAATACCGATCAAGCTTTGGGGAGGTTAAAGATTCACCTTGCCGGCTATTCGAACCAGTTCAGCCAGGGATTCCGCCTGCATTTTGTTCATAACCCGGGCGCGCTGTACCTTAATTGTTTTTTCGCTCGTGCCCGGTTCCGCGGCGATATTCAGCGTGAAGCCACGAGCTTTGAAGTGTCAGAAATGCGCAAGGATAATGAGCAGATCAAGCAGTTGGCAGCAGAGTTGTTATTGAAAAACCGGGTTCTCAAAAAAGTGTGACTGGTATGGAATAGAGGCGGGCAAGTATATGAGGCACTCACCGGCAGAAAAGATGGAAGTTGTCCGGCTTTATTATAACCCGAAGCTCCGGTCGGGTCAATCCGCGCGCTACCTGAAAAGCTTACCGAAGCGCACGAGTTGGTTGTCGGAGGCCTCCTCGTTCCACTGGTCGGCCACTTCGTCTATGATTACCCTGATTTTGAGCAGCTGCTCTTCCTGGGCGCGGTTGGGGAGCTGTGGTTCGTACTGGAAGTCCGGGATCAGGTAGTTGCCGTCGATGGCGAGCCAGCCGTCGGCGATCATCCGCCGCAGGATGTAGGTCAACCGGCTACTGGCCAGCATGCCTTTCCTGGCCGAAAAATTGAACGTCGGGAACTGTAGATTCTGCCGCCGGGCCACTTTTTCCACCGCCCAGATGAAAAAGTAAACCTCCGAAGCTGACACCTGGCCGTCGCCGGATTCGTCGCCCAGCCGGCGCAAGCTGAGGCAGACGATCCGCCTCATCAGCGCCCGCACCCGCCGCGCGTAGATCAGCCCGCCGCCCAAGGTCAGCGAACCGCTGTCCAGCAATGCCAGCAGAAAACTTCTTAGTTTCATCTCCTCGCAACCTGTAGTCGGGTATTTCAAAAAACTCGTAAAATATAGTCATAATAAGCGGCACTGTAAACCGTATGCCACTCTTCAGAGTTTTGTTGCCGGATCAATTCGGGAAAATTATTTTGCAGTATATCTCCCTTGTATAATAGACGGTAAGTGTTAGGATAGGTTAAGGAAATCAGGAGATCATATCCCTCAAGCGTCTTTTTGATGGTGCGGTAAGATGGTGGTTTGTTGAATTCGCTTCTGACATTAGAGACATGGTGCACTCGTTCTCTATGTTTGATAATATTTAACCTATATTCACTGCTGCAGAATCTGTCTTACCCGCTCGCGCGAGACGCCGATCTTGCGACCAATCTCGGCCTTGCTCAGCCCCTCCTTTTCCAGCAGGAGAATTCTCCTGCGCGCCTCGGGTGTCATCTTACGCCACTTAGGCCTGCGGGCACCGAATTCGATCAGAACCTGCGAGATCCTGTTCTCGGTCAGGTTATATTTATCAGCAAGCCGGCCGATTGTATAGCCCTGCCTGAAATCGTGGACTATACTGTCGTTGCGCCTTTCGAGCGACTCCCTATAGTCCAGCCTGATCTGAAAACCGAACCCCAGCTTGTGCCCCAGCAACCTCAGCGCCATGTTCATGGTTTTTTCCATTGCCGCCACCTCGCTTTTTTGTACAGATTGCCATAAAACACCTTAGGAGATAGGTCTAAAAGGGACTGTTATATATTGTTGATTTAATACAGGTTTGGAAATTGGACTTTGGGCGCACGAGTATTGGACTTTGGTCCAATATCGATCAAGCTTTGGGGAGGTTAAAGATTCACCTTGCCGGCCATTCTAACCAGCTCAGCTATGGATTCCGCCTTCATTTTGTTCATAATCCGGGCGCGATGTACCTTAATTGTTTTTTCGCTCGTGCCCAGTTCCGCGGCGATCTGCTTATTCAACATGCCGGTAACGACGAGTGCAAAGACTTCGCGTTCGCGGGAGGTTAAAGATTCAATGCGCTGTTGAATTTCAAATATTTCGGCTTCTTTTTGCCTTGCCTGCTTGTGCTGTTCGATGGCATTCTGAACTGCGTCAAGAAGCGCCTGGTCTTCGAACGGCTTCTCCAGGAAGTTCATGGCGCCATGCTTTATCGCCCGAACGCTCATGGGAATGTTGCCGCATCCGGTGATAAAAATTATGGGAATATTATATGGCAGGGAGTTCAAATAATCCTGGAGGTCAAGACCGCTAAGTCCTGGCAGCCTTATATCGAGAACCAGACAGCACGGCCCTTTGGGGCGCTCATGTTGCAAAAATTCCTGGGCGGAGGTAAAGCTTTTCGCCTGAAGGCCTATGGAACTGATTAGTCTTGTCAGTGAGGAACAAATAGAAGGGTCGTCATCAACTATGAATACGATGGGTGAGTCTTCATTCATATTTATGCCTTTCTAAAGACAGGCAAAGTAAAATGGAAATTGGTCCCACGGTCAGGCTCATTCGTGAACCAGATGAGGCCATCATTGGCTTCAATGATGGACCGGCAGATTGCAAGCCCCATCCCCATGCCGTTAGCCTTAGTAGTATAGAATGGTTTAAAGATCTGTTCTTTTTGGTCCTCTCCAATCCCGTTTCCGAAATCTATCACTGAAAACTCGATTGTGGTGGAGTCTGTTTGCCGGGTACGGACAACCAACTCCCGTGAGTCGATTTCAAGACCGGCCATTGCTTGTATGCCGTTGAGCATCAGGTTCAAAACGACCTGCGACACCGCGACCCTGTCACCATAAACAGGCGGCAGATCGTCGGCCAGTTCCATCTTGATAGAAATTTCATATTCTAAGACTTCGTTATACAGGAGCGAAATGATTTCATGGACCGCAGTGTTGATGTCAAAGTCTATTAGTTCGAAGTTTTCTCTCTTGACCAGGCTGCGAAGCCCCCGAATTACATCGTCCGCCCGTCGATTATCTTTAATAATATCGACAAGAGCTTTGCGCACCTCTTCGATGTCTGGACTGTCCCAGGAAAGGAACCGGACGGCCGCCTGGGCATTGCTCCTGATCGCCGCAAGAGGCTGGTTGAGCTCATGGGCGATCGATGCCGTAAGTCCACTCAGCGATATAACCCTGGACATGTGTTCCAATTCTTTTCTGAGCAATTTGGACTCTTCTATAGCCTTCTCGGCTCTTTTCCTCTCCGTAATGTCACGAATGCTTGACTGCGTGCCGATGATTATTCCGTTTTCAACAACGGGCGTTACCAATTCTTCAACCCAGAAACGCTTCCCGTCCGGCCTGATTGCTTCATATTCGAAAAATGCCGGAATGTCCTTGCCCCGCATTCGCCTGTCATGACGGTCTCTGAGAACGGATTGCCACTCCGGTGCCAAGTAGTTTTCCAGTCTCAGCGAATCCACCTTTTCCAGTGAGATGCCAAACATTTTCAGGAAGCGGTCATTGACGAACGTTACGCGGCCCTGGATATCGTCCGTAATCAAAGCGTCATGGATGTTATCCACCACCCGTCGGTATTTCTCTCGGGATTGAGCCAACTCCGCCGTCCGCTCCTCAATCAGGCGCTCCAGCTCGCACCGGACCAGGCGCATGGTTTCCACTTCTTCCACCGTGCGCAGCAACGAGATATTTTCGCCGCTCAGTACGGCGTCGATCTCCCCTCCGGTGAGCGAGGCGATGATGGCCTCGGATCGGGCCAGACGGGTCTCCAGCTCCTTGTATGTCGGTTTGTCCGGGCTCACACCCTTGCTCCTTCAATTCCCAGGGCTTCGAGGATCTTCCGGGTGTCTGAAAGGTTGCCGAAAATCATCCGCTCTACCTGCGGCTCGATCACAACCAGGGCCGGAGTGACCAGCACCCCGTTCTCCAGGGCGGACCTGAAATCCTGGAACACGTCCACGACCTCCAGCACATAACAATCCTTGAGATAGGTCTCGCAGAACAGGTCCAGGTTCTGCCTGGCCAGAAGGGAGTTCGGCTCGCTATCGGCCAGGAAAAGGCGCAGACGGTAAAACTTGTCCTTTCCGTCCCCGCTCCCTTTTCCGGTTTTTTCCACAGGCTGGCTCATCACGCCTCTCCTCGATCCTCGAACTGCTGGGATCTCAAAGTTCCCAGAACATTCCGGAACGGTTTGAGCTCGAAACCTTGGTCAGTGATCATCATTTCGTAGTAATGGCTTGAATGTTTTGTGCCGCGCGACTTGAGAACCAGGATCTGCCGCCGGACCTGGTCCCCGGTGTCGAAAAAGCGCAGGAGGATGATCGCGTCGGTGAATGAGGACACGCCCATGCCGCTTATATCGTACAGGTCATGGGAACCCTCGGTCTGATTGATGTAAAAGCAGGTGATCCTTTTTTCCTTGCAGCTTCCCCCGAGGCGCACCAGGTATTCATAAGCGGCCTGAATGGAGCCCATGCGTCTGGTCGAGGAGATGGCGTCCACCACCAGGTGGTCCGGCTTGAACTCGTCGATTATCGACATGAAGCGCAACAGGTGCTCCTCGGCGCCCATGGCTTCCGGTATGCCCGGGATAATGCGGAACAGGCCAGCCTTAACCATCGGGCGCAGGTCGATCCCGGGGCTCAGCATGTTCTCCAACATCGCCCGTTCCGACTCCTCGAAGTTGATATAGAGCACTCTCTCGCCCCGCTGGCAGGCCGCCAGCATGGTCGAACAGGCCATGGTGGTCTTTCCCGTGCCGGTGGACCCGGATAAGATGATGCTGGAGCCTTGGCTGAATCCCCCGCCCAGAATTTCATCAAAGTCCGGCTGGCCGGTAGAGAACTTCCGGCCCAGGCTGTCTGAGTTCAGCGTCATCGAGGACAGCGGTATCAGGTGGAACCCGTCGCCGGTGATCGCGCAGGGATACTCGTTGCGCCCGAAACCCGACCCGCGGTATTTCAATACCCTCAGCCGCCGCGTGGCTACCTGGTCCAGCATGCGCTGGTCGAGTAAAATCACGCAGTCGGACATGAACTCGAGGAACGAATACCGGGAGGAGAGGCCTGAATCCCCAAAGGTTTTCACGGTGATCAGCGAGGTCAAGCCCTTGTCGTAAAGCCACTCGTAAATCGTGTTGAGCTCTTCGCTCTCGCGCGCGAGATCGTTGTATAGCCGGAGGATCACATCCAGAGAATCCAGCACCACCCGCCGCGCGCCCATGGTCCTGGCCTGGCCCTCGATGATCGCCAGCAGGCCCTTGAGATTAAAGTCCCCGGAGAGTATCACTCTGGAGTTGACCCGCCCCTCCATCAGGAAAAGCCGACCCTCTTTCTCCAGCTTTTCCAGATCCCACCCCAGGGTCCGGGCGTTATTACGCACCGCCGCGGCCGACTCCTCGAAAGTGATGAAGATTCCGGGCTCGCCGTTCAGTGCGCCTTGGTAGATAAATTCTAGTCCCAGGACGCTCTTGCCGCAGCCAGGCCCGCCGCTGACCAGCGTGGTCCGGCCCTCCGGCAACCCCCCCCTCAGGACCTCGTCCAATCCGGATATATATGTCCTGGCCTTAGGAAGCTCTTGCGAGGCCGGAACCCCCTTTGTAGTAGAAACCGGTTTCTTCATGGGTGAATCCTCATCCTTCTTAGGAAATTCCAGTTAATGGACCCGGACCGGGTGTCCGTGGAGAAATCCGCCCGTTTCGCCGCACTCCTGTCTCCTGTTTGCGGGAGTAAATTCAAGAGAGTCCGGACCTTCCTGAAACGTGGGGAAAATATAATATACAATTCAGGTCGAATGCAACAATATCTGAAATCAGCGCCCTTGATGACGTCATGAAGGGAAAAACCAACCATCTCCCGAATATCTTTCCTGATTCTGTAAATGTCGTATTCTGTACTAAACCAGTATTCACCATATCAAAATTGAATCAGGAAAAGATAGCCATCTTTTTCAATTTTGGCCGGGTTTTCCTCCACTGAAGGGGAACGAAGGTCATTCATGCTCCGGGGCAGGTTTGGTCTCTTTTTTACCCTCCAGGATATTATTGTAAAACCTTTGTGTGGGATAGGCAAAATCAATATCCACGCAGCGGCCGAGCTCCTCCAGAATCTTCTCCCAGACAGTTTGCTCGCTGCCGCGCCGCTTGCGTGGCTCGGTCAGGTAGCGCAGGGTGAGCAGGACGCCACTTTCCTTGACCGAGGTATAGACAGTGGGAGTGAGGACAT
>DATKXY010000107.1:0-5732 GCA_035528795.1 archaeon
ATGTCCTCACTCCCACTGTCTATACCTCGGTCAAGGAAAGTGGCGTCCTGCTCACCCTGCGCTACCTGACCGAGCCACGCAAGCGGCGCGGCAGCGAGCAAACTGTCTGGGAGAAGATTCTGGAGGAGCTCGGCCGCTGCGAGGATATTGATTTTGCCTATCCCACACAAAGGTTTTACAATAATGTCCTGGAGGGGAAAAAAGAGACCAAACCTGCCCCGGAGCATGATTGACCTTCGTTCCCCTTCAGTGGAGCGCAAAAATATGCATCGGCTGATTGATATGCTGTTTAAACCAATATTCACCATATCAAAATTGAAACAGGAAAAAATAGCCGTCTTTTTCAATTTTGACAGGGTTTCCCTTTACTGCCCGGGGCGGGTAATCACGAAGCAGAGCTTCGGGGAATTCTTTTCGATTGAACTCAAGGCGCTTAACCGCAATGTTGTTCACTTTAGGCGGGAAAGGCAAACGATGTCATTCCCGCTCAAGCGGGAATCCAGGTTTTTAAGCCGATTTTTTGGACCCCCGCTTTCGCGGGGATGACAAAAAAAGAGTGTCGTCGCTTTAAGTGAACAGTATTACGCTTAACCGATACTTTTCAGATACGCACAGTCCGCTTCCAGGGCTGCCACTTTCTCCTCGTAGGTTTCACCCCTGACAAACTCCACCTCGAAATAGCCCTTGAAGCCGTAAGGCTTTAAGATATCATATATTTTCTGGAAGTCGACAACCCCCTCTGATATCAGGGTCTCTCCTCTCTCTCTGCCGGCATTCTGCGCGTGCACCATGACCACGTAAGGCGCGGCGATCCGGCACCTTTCATATGGGTCCTCGCTCTCGTTCAAGATCTGGTAGTTCAGCTTGAGCGCCGGGCTGCCCACCCGCCCGATCAAATCCACAGCGGCAGCCGCTTTATTGGTGACAGTGCGCGAGTGCATCTCGATAGCGAGCAGCACGCCGGCTCTTTCGGCTTTGGCGCAGAACCGCCGGCCGTCCTCCACCATCAGGCGCCAGTCCTCATCGGTCATCTCCCCGCTGTTTTTAGCGCCGGCCCAGATGCGGGCGATACTCGTGCCGAGCAGGTTCGTGATCTCGAGCACCCGGTCCATCTCCTTGTCTTTCTCCGCGGGGTCCTGGCCATCCCCGAGGCGCAGATAGGAGCCGTAATGGCTGACTTTCAGACCCAGGCTCTCGGCCTTGTCGCGGACAGCGAGCACCTCTGCATCTGTTCTGGTGAGCGGCAGGTGATCCGGCTTGCCCCACGGCTCGACTCCGTCGAAACCCACGCGGGCAGCCAGCTCGAGCACCTCACCCAGGGGACGGTCCTGGAAAGCGATTGTGCAGAGCCCGGCTTTCGGCCCCTGGTCCGGGATCTTGACCGTGGTCTGTTCTGACGGTTTCCCGGCGGGAGCCCCCTCCTGCGCCTTTTTACCGCATGAGGCAGCGCCGAGTGAAAGCGCAAGCCCGGATAAACCCAGGCGGTTCAAAAAGTCACGGCGGTCCATATTTTTGCGGCTCATTTTTCCTCCATGATTTCCTTATTACGTACTATTCAGGTCATAAAATTGTTTACATCTATCCGTAAGGGTATTTTTTGCTTCTTTTGGTGGCAAAAGAAGCAAAACAATTTCTTTTGTAACCAAAAGAAACAAAAGTTAATCCTGGCAATTATGTCCTTTACTCCGCTTCGCCAAGCTCGCCTGGCGCGATAATGCTGCGCAAAGGCCTGCCTGGGCGTTGTACATCTAGTATGGCAATGATGGAAATTACTTGTCTTCTACACGCTCCAAAAACAGGTTCCCCGGACTTCAGGGCTTCTTATGGCCCCTGGTTTAACCTGGGATGATCTATCATCCCAGGTAGCTGCACTAAAACCTCTTTTCGGCAGTTGTAGAAGCTTTTCTCCCGGGGTATTTCAACCGTTGTCAGGTAAATCAGTAGCCGGCGCCTTAAATGTAAGAATCGACATCTGGTAAATCATTCCTGTTTACTCAACTTATATTAATAACCAAGGCTGAAGCATATAAACAACAATATAAATGGAAACTATTTAATGCTCCCTGTAGTAACTAAAAATGTTATTCTATATGTCAAGAAAGTCTCGGAAATCGACTATTTCATCTCACGCCTGGCCCTGGCGATATTGCGCTGGAGGCTTTTCTGCTCGAGCATCTTGCGCTCGCGGATATGCATCTGGCGGTATTCTTCCGCGCGCTCCTTGCCGATTGCCTGCTGAAGGCTCGTAATAATCTGGCTCACTGAGTACCGGGACTCAAGAATTATTTTCGGATCCTTGGTGTAATGGGTCAGGTCCCTGACAATCGGAGAGGGGATGTCCGCCATTTCCCGGGCGTGTGATACCAGCAGCCCGACCGCACTATTAGTCTCGGGCAGTTTCAGCTCCCCGGCGGTCCGGGCCAGGTCTTCCATGATCCAGAGCGCCTCCCAGTCCTCGATCCCGTCCCGGTTCACGGCCAGCCTCACCGAGGGCCAGGGCAAGCCCTCCGGCCCGGGGTAGCACAACTGCCCGTCGCCGTTGGTGTGGTCGTAAGCGTAGCTGTTCCAATCAATTTCAGGCCAGCGGGGTTCGCCAGACGGTCTGGTGTTCTTTTCCCAGAAATTGTAACCCCAGTATTCATAGCCCATAATGTCGTATTTGTAAGTCATCCAGAAAAGAGAGCGGCAATCTACCAGGGGATCTTCCATCTGGACATTCGGATAGGGCGGATGGGGAGCGATACAGACATACCATAAGACCTCCTCCCCCCTGGCCAGGGCCTCGCGGCACGCGCCCGGCTCGAACCCGTAGACCCCTCCAGGGCGCATGATCGGGTCCCAGACATCGATATAACCGACCAGCTCCCGGCGGGGAATGCTCCCCCCGATCATGACCTTGACTCCTGGGTAGCGGGTGTGGATCAGATTGGCTTTTTGCCGCATGAGGGCGAAATTGTCGGTCTCATCGCCGATATAGACATAACTATATTCAAGCCACCCGCTATCCTTGATAAAACTGTAGACACTGTCCATGGCGCTGCGGTCGACCTCCCCGGTCCCTGAAAACCCGCCCAGGTTGATCGTATTGAGCCCCCTTTCGAGGCAGAAGCCGATAAGCTCGGGCCGGGGTGTAAGATAGGCTGAATACTGGCCCACAGGGTCAAAACGGTAGTCGAGCCAGAAAGAGTACCATTCTTTGAGCCACCGGGTATCCATCTTGCGGTTGTAAAAGCTCTCCACGCCCTCGATCCCGAAATGGCCCTGGGTGCGGAACATCCCCCTGGCGGGAATATCATAATCCCAGACAGTGACCTTGAAAGGCACCAGGGTGGCATGCGAGTTTTCAGGGGCCACAGTCAGGGTGCCGCTATAGGTGCCGGCGGGGGTGCCCCTTGGGGCATAGACGCTTACCCAGACCGGGATTTCGGCTTCCGGGGACACATCGAAACCGTCCCTGTCTTTGAGCGGGCAGACAGGGTCAGGCACCCAGCCGAGATCGGTCCCGTTCGAGTGGGGGGAAAACTGGGTCCGGACAAGCTTCACCAGCCCGAGAGAGATATATTCCCTGCCGATCCGCTCCCCCTGGCCACTGAGTAAATCAGAAGCCTGGACTCTCACATTACGCAGGAAAGTGTCAAAAGGAAGGATCACAATCTGGAACGCCTCGTGCTCTCCCCGGGCCAGGGAAATCTCCGGCTTTGCAGGCACCTCGCCGCTGAAGCGCAGTCTTTCATTGGTGTGGGTCACCCGGCGCAGGCTGGTCTCAGAGCCCACGCAGTAGTCAACCTCAGGAAGCCGCGAAGCCTTACAGGCCGGCTCGTACCAGGCGTTTATTCTGCGAGCACCGTCACACACCGCGCTGACTCCAGCCGCAAGCTCCCTGACTGGGCGGCTGCCGCCCTCCGGAGGATTATTGAAAAGACTTTCCAGCTCATCGAGCCGGGCCTGGAACTTATTCTTTTTACCGGCCAGGGACTCGGGAAGACCAGCCACCGCCTCGCGCGCCTGGCCAAGCGCCTCTTTAAACCGCGCCGCGTGTACTTCCCCGGTCAGGCTGTAGACTGTCACTTTCCCGAGCGCCACCGAGCGATCTGCCTTTTCGGTCAGGGTGAATTCAAAGGCCAGCCGGCTTATCCGGTCTCCGGCCTTCAGGACGCCATAGTCCCCGGGGCGCCAGTGGTAGTTGTGGAAATTCCCGTCGACAGGAATATCCAGCCGCTGGATTTCACCAGATGGAAAGTGGGTCACTAAGACGCTCTTGGGCAAATCTTCACCCTCGCGAAAGGCCAGGATACGCAGGCGCTCGTATCCAGCGCAGCGGAAATCGAGCCTCAGGAAGCTTTCTTCATCCAGGGCGAATTCGACTTTTCTCTGGATCAGAATCGTATCATGAAAACTTTCAGGGACAAGTACCCGGCCCTCGATCCCATAAGCTGCACCCTCCTCGACTCCCGCACCCTGCCACACAGGCTGCGAGAAATCATCCTCGAATATGATCCGTGCGCCAGCCGGGACAAGCTCCGAACTATAAAGAGTTCCCGGCGCAGGGAAGAGAAAGCTGATTGCGAGGAGGAAAAACGGTACCCTGATTCCTGCAACGAGCCACATAATATCCTCCACGAGATGGGGTCCGGTTCTTATCGGACCACAGTTCAAGATGCTTTCAATAAACATTTCCAATTAGGGGATGTTATTTAATACAATATTCAACTCTGCCAGTCAACGCTTTCCGGCGCCTAATTGATGAAGGTCAGGCAAGCTCTTCCCTGAAACCGGAGTTTTGATCAAACTGAATGGGATAGTAAATTGCGCTGCAGGTAATTAAACAGAAAAATTCCCTTGACCTTTAGAGGATGACGAACGACTTTAAACATTTAAAACAGTAAAGTCAATCTTTCGGATAAAAAGGCCCGCCAGCCGGCTGGTTTTTTCTTCTCCTGCCGGAAGCGACAATTTCTTTTCAGTCCCAATCGTACGCTAATAGGGGATAACTGCGGCAGAAAGACAGAACCATAAACCTCGAGACCAGGAAAAAAAAGCGATGAAGCGCCCGGTTGCCAGCCGCTCTTTTATATTCGTTTTACTGCTTGTCCTGGCCTGTTCTCCCCCGAAAACCGGGGAGAAAAAACCTCTTTCTGCAGCCGAACTGGCCGCTGCCTTTGAGAAAAGCCGGAAAGAAGAAGAGGGAAAGAAAAATAAAGAATTCAACTTGATGGATCACTCAGTGCTTGACACCTGCCGGGGTGTTTTCGAGGGAGACTGGGACGAGAAGGTGTCAGAGGATATCACCTGCAGGGCCGCAGTGCGGGTCAATCTCGAAGACTGCCGTATCACCTGGATCACGATCACAGATTCGAGCTATCTCAACCCGGACGCTGCACGGCTCATTCCGCAGCGGATTATCGAAAGCCAGCGCCTGCCGGTGGATGCTGTCTCAGGCGCTTCGGTGAGCAGCTGGACCCTGATGACCGCGGTGGCAGTCGCCTTGGGTATTGATCTAATGGAGCTTGAAGAGTAATATCTATGATATGTCCCTGGAAATCTTAATTCACTGAAAGGAGAACTTCAAGCGATGAGCGATAAAGAGAAAAACCGTTTTGAACGCCTGACCAGAAGGGATTTTATCAAGATGGGAGCTGCAGGCGCCGCCTTTTTCGGAGCGGCATCGGCCTGTTCCAAAAAAGCGGACAAAGGCGAAGCCATTGTGCCTAAAAAGAAGCTCGGCAGAACTC
>DATKXY010000108.1:0-13443 GCA_035528795.1 archaeon
GTGGGTCTGGCAAAAAGGATGCCCGGCCCGCCCCCTCCTTATCGATCACAGGCAAGCTGCAATCAACCGGTTTCGCTCTTTTTAATGAATGATTGGGGCTAAAATATCCAATCCCTCTGATTATCCCTCAGAACCGTTCAAAAATCCTGCCCCTCACAACAGGCTGCACCCAGACTAGGTGATAAATATCCTTACCTGTTTTGGAAAGAGCGTTTCTGCAAAAATACGAAATTTACCTTTGATTTACGGCCTGGGACGAGTTATCATTGGTCAGCAATCGCAAGATGTTCTCGGATTCAAAATGTTAATACAGGGTTAATTGCATGAAAAATTCCTCCTTGATCGAAGATTCCCGTCAATCCTGGGCCGGATGGAAACAGAGTACCAGCCTGAAAGAAGGGTAATTCTATGCAACAGAACAAGATAAAAGCGCTTATTTTTTCTGCTATTATTTCGGCGGCAATTTTTCCGGCCTTTTATTCAGGGTGCTCAGGGTTGGAAAAGACAGAGGTTGTACCATTGGAGATAGATGATGTCCTGGTGAACCCGGGGATGGGTTTCACCACGTTTCACAGTTTCAACGGCGATGAACGAAACAGTAATTACCCCGAGTGCTCTATCGCTTATTTCCGCTGGTATTGGGATGAGCTGGAGCCCGAGGATGGGAAGATCGACCTGGGGATGATTGACAGTGTCCTGGCCCTGGCCCGGGCGCACGGCCAGAAGCTCGCCTTTCGGGTAATGTGCCAGAACGGACACATGCGTGTCCCCCAGTGGCTGAGGGATGCCGGAGTAAAGGGGCAGCCCTATCCCGACGGTGCTAACTGGCAGCCGCAATATGATGACCCGCTGTTCCTCGAAAAACATCAGCGGCTGATCGTGACCCTGGCCCGGCGCTACGACGGCCACCCGGATATCGACCACATCGATATCGGCTCTGTGGGCCGCTGGGGCGAGTGGCACACCACGGGTACCGGGATGGAGATGCCCGCAAACGAGGTGCGCCGCAAGATTATCGACTTCTACCTGGACAACTTCCACAGTACGCCTTTGGTCATGCTGATCGGCGGAGAGTACGGCCTGGCCTATGCTGTCAGAAACGGCTGCGGCTGGCGCGCGGATTGCCTGGGTGACATGGGAGGGTTCAGCAAGACCTGGAACCACATGGAAAATTATTACCAGCAGGCTCTGGATGAGGCTCAGGCAAATGAAAGCTGGAAACAGGCGCCGGTGGTTTTTGAATCCTGCTGGACCATGCAGCACTGGAAAGATATGGGGTGGGATCTGGATTATATCCTTTCCGAGGCCCTGAAATGGCATATCTCGGTCCTGAACAATAAATCATCCCCCATTCCGGAGGAGTGGCAGCTCAAGGTGACAGAGTTCCAGAAAAAAATGGGGTACCGTTTCGTGTTGAAACGCCTGGCGCATCAATCCAGGATAACCGCCGGGGGGGAAATGCGGCTCTCCACAGACTGGGAAAATAAAGGCGTGGCCCCCTGTTATCTAAACTATCCACTGGCTGTCGAATTTCGCTCCGCCAAAGACAGCACCTCCTGGGTTGTGGAAACAGAAAAAGACATTACAGCCTGGCTTCCCGGCCCAGTGAACCTTGAAATAACAATCACTGTGCCGCAGGATATACCCCCAGGCGAGTATGAGCTCGGCCTGGGGATGCTCGATCCGCACAGCGGCAAACCCGCAATCAAGCTCGCTGTCAAGGGCCGGGGCCCGGATGGCTGGTACCGCCTGAGCCGGGTTAAAGTCCGTTAAAAATACCGGAAAGCTTTTGCAGAGTTTAAGATCAGAATATTTTTTTCGAGACTTCATTCCGGAGGTGAAAGATGTCTTACAGGCCTGTTTTACGGACAGTGGTTTGTCTCTTTTTTATTCTCGGTCCTGGGACGGTTTTTGCGCAAAAGACCCCGACCGGCAACCCCGCTGATTTTAAACTGAAAACCTGCCTTCATTCAGTCAGCTATGCCGGTTTCTGGCGCGGACAGGACAGACTCACAGTAGATGAATTCCTGCTCAAGGCAAAGGAGCTGGGATTCGAGGGGGTGATGCTGGTGGCCAAGCGGCCTCATGTCTCCCCGCTCGATTATGACTCCGAGGCCCGGAAACGGCTCAAAGCGAGGATCCAGGAGCTGGGTCTGAAGCTTGTCGGCCTGGCCGGCTATACGGATTTTACCGCCGGAGTCGATAAACCCGGCATACCGAATGTCGAGATCCAGGCGGCCTATGTCGGAGAGCTGGCCAGGCTGGCAAGGGACCTGGGCACTGACATGGTGCGTATCTTTACCGGCTATGAGAGACCGGACATTTCATTTGACAACCAGTACGCAATGGTGGCCGAGGGGCTGGGAATGGCGGGCCGGAAAGCCGCGGAATTCGGGGTTACGCTGGCCGTACAGAATCATCACGATATCGCTCTGCACCATGACGCCATGTGCTGGCTGCTCAAAGAGGTAAATCTGCCGAATGTCAAAGCGGCCTGGGATGCCTGGTCCCCCGCTCTGGAAGGCCTGGGTCCCGAGGAGCTGCGGGAATCAGTGATCAAAATGAAGCCTTTTATTGTCCACACCACCGCCGCCGATTATGTCAGGCTGCCCCGCTTCCAATACCAGCCCGGACTTACCAGCTATCTCCCTCAGGCAGACCTGTTCCGCGCCGTGCCTATGGGGGAGGGGATGATCGACTACCGCACCTTTTTCAATGCCTTGAAAGAAATCGGCTATCAGGGCTATATCGCCTATGAGATGTGCGCAGTGCTTGAGGGCGGGGGCTCGATCGAAAACCTGGACAAAACCGCAAAAAAGTTTTTGCAGTATATCAAGCAGTTCGAGTAATGCCCGGCGATCCATGCAAGACTGCGGGGCCTGCCGGGCTCACTTTTAAAATTCCCGCCGGAGCAGGGGGTTTCTCTCACTTGTCCGGCGCAATGAAGCCTTTATTCCGCAATCGGGGGCCACGACTTTTTTCTTTCCGGTCCCGGCTCGATTTAATCCGACAGGATTGAGCATCTGCAAACAACCGGAGGATAAAATGGCAAGTCTTTTCAAGGTGCGGTTTTTCAATTCCGCAGTATTCGTATTAATTGTTTTTTTGGGCCATACCAGGCTCCAGGCAGCTTTAGAGGTCCCGGTTTACGTGAGTGACGCCGAGGGTTATGCCAGGCGGAGCGAGCCTGTCACTCTGGGGATTTCATTGCCCCGCGGGGTGGTCACCGACCTGTCGCGGCTCTCGGTTGCCGGCCCTGACCGTGTGCCCGTGCCGGCTCAGTTCGAACCGCTGGCCACCTGGCCCGATGGTTCGGTCAAGTGGGTGCTCCTTGATATGCTCGCAGACTGCCCCTCCAGGGGTACTAATCAATATCTGCTCAGGGACACCGGTGAACAGCCGGACAGACGGCCCGTGCTTAAATTGACGGAAAGCGGGGATAAGGTTGTGGTCGAGACCGGTGTCCTGCGCTGTATCCTGGACCGTAAGAGGTTTGACCTGTTCGACACAGTTTATTTGGATCACGATCAGGACGGCAGTTTTTCGGAATCTGAAAGAGTAACCCCATTAGAGGGTGTCCCGGGAGTGAGTCTTGTAAATCAGCATGGCCGGGAGATCAACAGCCGGGGGGGCAATACCGGAAGCTTCGAGGTCGAGGCCCGTGGCCCGGTGAGGGCCACCGTAGCGGTTAAAGGCTCTCTCGCTGACCCGGACGGAGAAAGCTTTCTCGACTATACCGCCCGGCTTAGTTTCTATGCAGGCAACGGCCTGGTAAGGATCTTTTTCACCCTGGAAAATCACCGCTACACAGTGCCCCTGCCCGGAAGCCACTGGGTGCTCGGGAGGCCGGGGAATATGTTATTTGAAGACATGTCCCTTGCGGCCCGGGTCGACTTTGACGGTCCGATCCAGATGTCCGTGGGTGACGGGCCGGAAGATATTCTTGACCGGGTGGTGCTTACCGGCAAAGGCGGCATTTACCAGGAGTCTTCCGGCGGAGAAAACTGGTTTCACAGGAACCACATGAATTATCTGGGCCGGATCCCCCTGCGCTTCCGGGGGGCCAGGGTGTTTATCGATGGAGTAGAGCCTTACAGTCGCCACCGGCCCGATGCCTGGCTGCACGTGGCTGACCGGCGGTTCGGCCTGGCCGTAGCCGTGCGCCATTTCTGGCAGAACTTTCCAAAAGGGCTGACCGCGGAGCCTGATGGAACAGTGAGGGTGGCCTTGTGGCCCGAAGAATTCCCGGACCTTCACGAGCTCCAGGGCGGGGAGATCAAGACCCATGAAATAGCCTTTTTCTTTCATACCGGGCCGCAAGGCAGCACCAGGACGGAAAACCGGGTGGCCAGTGTGATGGGCTCTTTCCACCACCCGCTTTACGCCAGAGCGCCCGCTGAATGGTACCTGGCCAGCGGTTTTTTCGATGACGCCACAATTTACGACCCGCAGCGCTTCCCGGCTTATGAGCGCTACATGCAGGGGGCTGTCGCAGCCAAAGGTAACAACCTGACAGCGGACATTGAAAAGATAGACGAGTACGGCTGGCGCAATTTCGGTGACACCTGGGCAAAAAATGAGACCGATAAGACCGGAGGTCCTCACACTGGCCGCCAAGTGGTCAGCCATTTCAATCTCGAATATGATTTCGGCTACGGCATGCTTTTTCAGTCCTTGCGCACCATAGACGGCACCCCGGAGCTCAGCCGCAAGTGGTGGAGCCTTGCTGAGGCGGCCCTGCGCCACGAGAGCGATATCGACCTCTATCACTGCAAGACAGACCCGAGAGCAGGCGGAGTTTACAACAGCGGAAAGTTTACGCATACCCAGCACGGAGTGGAAGCGGCCCTGGTAACCCATCGCGGCGGCCCGCGCCTGACCTGGTTCGGCAGTTTGCGCTGGCCCTGGGGGCAGGGTTCCTCTCCTGAATCAGGCCATTTCAACAACCGCGGCCAGATGTGCTATTACTACCTCACCGGCAACCGCCGCGTGCTCGAGTCCGCTCTCGAGCATGCCGGTCTGGTCTACTGGAAAATCGCCGGAGACAAGTTCGCCCAGATAGACCAACTGAGCCGCGAGGCAGGCAACAACCTGCAGATTATGACTGATGCCTACCTTTTCACCTGGGATGAGAAATACAGGGAAGCTGCGGAGAAGATACTCAAAAGTACGGCCCCGGAGAAACAGTGGTATATGACAGCCGAGGGCCGCTCCGGGAATCCGGAGCAGAAAGTAGAAGGGTTCTGGACCTCGGCGCTTTGTATCAATGCAGCCGCCCGCTGGACAGCCGTAATGGAGGAAAAGACAGGCAAACCCTACCAGATGGGACGAACATACATCACGGCTTACGCCGACTTTGTCAGCCGCTTCCTGGCCGGCGGTCCGGAAGTCGGGTTTTACTCAAGCTGGTCTCCTGCCGGAGGAGGCAGGGGAGCAGGCTACGGCCCCTGGACCTTCCGCATTGCCGATCTGGTGATGTTCGGCCACAAATATACCGCTGATCTGGCACTCAAAAAGCGCTGCCTTAAAGCCGCTGCCGATGCTTTCCAATATATGGGGCGCAGGTTCCCGGGCAGCGATCCGGTGTATACTACCGGCAAGAACTCCACCATGCATATCGGCGGGGGGCATGAATATACATTTTTCAAGCGCTGCGGACAGTGGCCGGAATAAACTGAATGACCAGCGGATTTGCTTGAAGGTTGCAGCTTGATCTTCAAATCTATAACTGTCGATTCAACCGGCAAGACCGGCAACTGCGCGCAGTGCCTGTCGAGGTTCGACATTCATTCTCGAAATATACTGCGAAGGGGGAAGAAAAATGTCCGGGAAAAAGGATTGGACAAAGGGGAATATCACTCGGCGTGATTTTCTCGCCGGCGCCGGCGGGATATCCCTGGCAGTCGCGGCCAAAATCGCCGCAGGCCAGGAAATTCCGCTGCCGAAAGAACGCCCCAATATTCTGATCATTATCAGCGACCAGCTTGCGCAAAGAGCAGTGGGGGCTTATGGCGATCAGTGGGCGGAAACCCCGAATATCGACTCTCTGGCAGCTAGAGGAGTGCGGTTTTCCAGATCGTATACAAACTGTCCGCTCTGCCAGCCCTCCAGGGCCTCCTTCTGGACCGGACGTCCCCCGCACGAGACAGGTGTGGACTCGAACGGGATGAATTATCCGGTCCCGATCATACCGGAAAGCATGCCTACGCTCGGCTCGATTTTTAAAGCCGGGGGATACGAAACGATCCATTTCGGCAAGCAGCACGATGCCGGCTCTCTGAGAGGTTTCAAGCTAATAGAGCCAAGGGAGGTGGAGATCGAGGCTTCCGCGGCCTGGCCGGTCAATTCCGATTCGAAGCAGGACCCGTATGCTGCCGAAAAATGTGCAGAGTACCTGAAACAGCCGCACGAGAAGCCGTTTGTGGCTGTGGCCTCACTGAACAACCCGCATAATATCTGCGGCTGGGTAGGGGAAAATGCAGGGGTGCACCAGGACATTCCCATTCCTTTAAAACTGCCTCCCCTGCCTGACAATTTCGAGATCCACGACCTCGGGACAAGACCCCTGCCGATCCAGTATCTCTGCTGCAGCCACAGGCGGCTCGAGCAGGCATCGCATTGGAGCGAGACAAACTACCGCCATTACCTGGCAGCCTATTACCATTACCTGGGCCTCGTGGATACCCAGATCGGCGTTATCCTGGATGCCTTGTATTCCACACCTGAGGGCAGGAACACGCTGGTGGTCTTTTTCGCGGACCACGGCGACGGTATGGCCTCCCACCGGATGGTGACCAAACAGGTGAGTTTCTATGAAGAGACCACCCGGATCCCCTTGATCTTCGCAGGACCCGGTGTCAAAAATCATAATAAAATTATCCAGGAGCCGCTGGTCAGTCTCCTGGACCTCGTGCCGACTCTCTGTGATTATGCCGGGCTGGCAGTTCCAGACGACCTGCATGGAAAGAGCATGCTCCCTTGGCTGAAGGGGGAAAGATCGGAAAATGGCCACCAGTACGTGTTCAGCGAGTGGCAGACCGAATGGGGATACACAGTCTCGCCAGGCCGGATGATCAGGAGCGGCAAGTTCAAATATACCAGGTATCTGGAGGGAAATGGAGAGGAGCTTTACGACCTGGAGAAAGATCCGGGTGAAAAGCGCAGCCTGATTCACGACCAGTCATACGCCGAGGAGCTGAAGAAACACCGCCTGCTTCTTGAAGAGCACCTGAAAAAGACCGCAGACCCATTTTTAAGCCTCACCGTGAAGGCCGACAAACGGTGGCGCTCGCATCCCCTGGGCTACCCGAATCACCAGGGCCTCTCAGCCCCAGAGGCAGCCTGGGAAGAGGAGAAGAAGAAAAGATGAAACGGGGAATGGAAAACGGAGAAACGGAGAAACGGGGAAACGGAGAAAGGGAGAAACGGAGAAACGGGGAAACGGAGAAACGGAGAAGCGGAGAAACGGAGAAACGGAGAAACGGAGAAACGGAGAAAGGGAGAAACGGGGAAACGGAGAAACGGAGAAACGGAGAAACGGAGAAACGGAGAAACGGGGAAACGGAGAAGCGGAGAAACGGAGAATGGGAAAAAGAAGAAAAATAGTCAACAAAAAGGATCGATAAATAATTATCTTGACCGGCGCGCCTTTTTAGCCGCCTCAGGCGGGATATCTTTGGCAATCGCCTCGGAGATTGCAGCCGGTCAGGAACCGGTTGAACTGCAATTATCAGGGGGTTCGGTCATGAGTATAACCATGCGGGTGATCCAGCAATATGATATAAAGTACGAAAAGGAATTCATGGAATTGGAAAGAAAGTTCGCGGAGCTTGAGTCAAGGAGAAAGGACTATCGAAAAGGGAAGAGACTGAAACCCCTCAGCGCCTGCGAGCCTTGCAATACCTTGGTTTGGGAATGCGAGTTCCCGGACCTCCAGGCCGCAAAAAAGTGGCTCGATTTCCTGGGTGGAGACGGCGAGCACCAGGAGCTTTTTATCAAACAGGCCCCTTATTTTAAGCAGGTGAAGATCGAGTTTTACGAAAATCTGGAATACTGAGAGCTATAGAAATTACAAGCTTATGTATCCAGCCTGATAAGCTGTTATTTCCCTGGATAAGCCGATAATTTTGACTTGCCCTGCAGGATTAGTTATAATAATTTAGCTTTCAGACCTCTGGCTGCCTTAATCTTAATATTGAGAAAATGTTGTCTATAATGCCCAGCGTATTATTAAATTATAGATGATCAAAATGGCCGGGGGAACAGGGACAGAACCGGTTCAGGGATGGAAGAAACAATCCCGGAGACTTTGTCGCTTTACAACTTTTAAATTTACATCACTTTTGTCCTTTTTATTTACCACAACATATCTCTTTAATCAACGAGTTGCCCTGAAAAAACTTATAAATCCCTGTATGACATTTTCAAAAAATGCTCCGCTTGTTCTATCACGGCCCACCTTCTATGGAGGCAACAATGTTTCCAAAACGAAGCGGTAGTTTTCAAACCTCCTTCCTGGCATTCCTCTTCACAATTTTCGCTCTGAGTTGGAGTGTTGCAGTCACCCAGGCCGCAGTAAAAACCGAAAATCCAGGTTACTCAAATCTCCCTTTAAGTGCAGATATTCTCGAAATATCAGGAATAACGCGCGGAGTCTGCTCGGTATTGGGCGGCGACAACAGGGCACTGGCCCTTGAGCTTGCCGGATCAGGCGCATTTCTGGTGGACTTCCGGGATCCGGGCGGCCAGGTGATAGAGGCTGCGCAGAAACTGGCGGACGAAAAGGGATTGTACGGCCGGTCGATAATTGCGGAAAAAGGCTCGATCAAACAACTCCCCTATGCCGATAATATGGTTGATCTGATCCTGTCTGTATGTCTTACAGACAGCCGTTTGGCAGAGCTTTCCCTGCCTGAGATCCTGCGTGTGCTCCGTCCGGGAGGCAAAGCTGTGATCGGCAGGCTGAAAAAAGTGGCCGGGGGTGAAGGGATTTTGAGCGCGGCCCGCCTGCAAGATTGGCTCAAATCCGCAGGTGAGGCTGGGTACACATGCGATGAGGACGATTCAGGCCTCCGGGCAGTGGTGACCAAGCCGCCCATGAAAGGCACTGACAACTGGAGCCACTGGGAGCACGGCCCGGACAACAACCCGGTCTCGACAGACACTGCGATCAAGGCGCCGTATATGACACATTTCCTGGGGCTGCCTTATTACATCGCCATGCCGGCCATTACTACTGTGGCCGAGGGAAGAGTATTCACGGCCATGGGCCATATCGCACACCATGAGCGCGAGGAGCCCTGGCTCAATACCCTGGTTGCCTGGAACGGCTACAACGGCACGGAGCTCTGGAAGCGCAAGCTCCCGGATGGCTACCTGGTGCATCGCTCGGCGTTTGTCGCCACAGGCAGCACTTACTACATGATCAATCCCGAGGGAAACGGCTGCCTGATGCTGGATCCGGCGACCGGCGTGGAGAAAGACAGGGTACGTATCCCGGAGCTTGAAGGGGAGTGGAAATGGATGGCCCTGTCAGACGGTGTCCTGTTCGCCCTGGCGGGCAAGGAGAAAGATCCTCCACAGACCACGATCGTGCGCAGCCCCGCCCAGGCCTGGAGCTGGGAAGACCTGAGCACCGGTTACTATGAAAAGCGGATTCCCTGGGGCTTCGGGACAGTGATCCTGGCTTACGACCTGGACAGAAAGAAAGTGCTCTGGACCCATACGGAAGAAGCTCCTGTCGACTCCCGCGGGATAGTTATCGGTGACGGGAAAGTGTTTTTCTATGGGCCCGATTCCCATATCGGCTGTCTGGATGCCAAAACAGGGAAACTTTTGTGGGCCAACAACAACCCCGAAGTGCGGGAGCTGATCGAAGAACCGGGCCAGGGGCTTATCTCAACTCCCGGGTTCCGCACCACTTGTTTATGTCTTTATACCCCCAAGGCGCTGTTCTACGAGGCTCAGACCAGGATGAACATTGTCGCTGTGTCCAACAGGGATGGCAGCCTCCTGTGGCACAGGAAAAAGACCTCCAACAATCCGAATATGCTTTATGCTGACGGCAACCTGGTGGTGGGAATCGGTCCGCAAGGCAATACCCAGATAATCGACCCCCTGACCGGGGCCACACTCGAGGACCTGGGGTTCAAAAAACGTTCCTGTGTGCGGCTGACCGCTGTCTGGGACTCATTTTTCTGCCGGGGCTGGCCGGAGGGTCTTACCCGCTATGACCGTCTGGCAAAGAAAGTCCTTTTTAACGGCGCTGTCCGGCCGGCATGCAATGACGGCGTTATCCCGGCGAACGGGTTGCTTTACCTTGGACCCTGGCTCTGCGACTGCAACCTTTCCCTGATGGGCAGGCTGGCGTTGTGCTCTGCCGGAGCGTTCAAGTTCGAGTACAAGGCCACAGAGGCGGACCGTCTGGAACTCGGGGTGAAAGATTTGACCCGGGTCGCGGCGTTCGATATCTCGGACAGAGACTGGCCTGCTTACCGGGGCAACAATGCCCGCAGCTCCAGCTCCAGGGCAGAGGTCCCCGGACAGGTGGAGAAAATCTGGGAGTACGAGCCAGGGAGCCCTGTCAAATCCAGCGCGCCCACTTCGGCCGGGGGCCTGGTTTTCCTGGGCGGGGATGACTGCAAGGTCCGCGCGGTAGATGCAGCCACAGGCGTACTGAAATGGTCTTTCCTTACCGGGGGTCCGGTGATACAGCCGCCCACGATCTGGCAGGGCCGCGCCTATGTCGGGTCCGGAGATGGCTATGTCTACGCCCTGGAGGCAGCCACCGGGAAAATGCTCTGGCGCTTCCGCGCGGCTCCAGTGGAGCGCAAGATCATGGTCTACGGCTCGCTCTGCTCCACCTGGCCGGTGAACAGCGGCGTGCTAGTACAGGATGGAGTGGCTTATGCCGCAGCCGGGATAGTCGATTACGACGGCACCTATGTCTACGCCCTGGATGCTGTGACAGGCAAGATCAAGTGGCAAAACAACACCTCCGGGCACCTGGACCAGTCTTTACGCAAGGGAGTCTCGGCCCAGGGAGTGCTCACTATCGCCAACGGCCGGCTCTGGATGCCAGGCGGCAATGTGGTCTCCCCGGCCTCCTATGACCTGGCCACAGGCAAATACCTCGGCCCCCTTGCCGGGGATGGCTCGCCCAAAGCCAACCGCGGCGAGGAGATCGCCATCCTGAATGACCGCTATGTGCTGCTTGGGGGAAAGCTGCGGTTTTCAGCCTCTGAGAATGTGGTCAATCCGGAATATTTTACGGCGTTTGATTTGAGAGCGGTCAATGTCGATGGGAAAGGTAAGAATGTCTGCCGCGGGAAAATCACTCCCGCCTGGGATGGGAACAGGTTCCTCGTTGTTAATGGGCGGTTCGAGACCCCGGTCTGCTATTCGATCGGCAAGGTCGAGAAATACCTGGTCGAGGGTAATCCCGATAATCAGAAAACCTGGCCGGAGAGAGACTGGACAGCCGCCAGGCCGGAGGACCCCAGGCTGAAAGGAAGCGATGCCGTTTCCCTTGCCGTGGCGCAAAATGCTGCGCTTATTGTATATGAATCCCCGGTAGTCCGCGATCGGAATTCGCGCTGGACATTGTACTCCCTGAATCCTGATAATGGCTCGCTGGTCTGGGAGCAGCGGCTGCCCTCACCCGCTTTGCCCGGAAGTCTGCTTGTCGGCAGAGAGGGCCGGGTGATTGTGGTTCTTGAAAACGGCAATGTCGCCTGTTTCGCAACTAAAGGAGCTTCCTGATGATCCGGCTAAAGGTCTCCTCATGGGCCAGGCTGGCCCTGACAGCCGCACTGCTGTTTGCAACAGGCAGCCTGCCCGGTCCACAGCAGGCGCAGGCGTGCTATGATCTAACCGTGCGCGATGCCGCATTCGAGTATCCCCGCAGTGTCCATCTTCTTGCGGTAATGGCCAGGGCGGATGATCCTGCAGGAAAGGATGTTTACTCAGCTCTCGAACAATGGCTCAGCGGCCCGGGAAAAGGCTTGAATCTCGAACTCCGCCGTGTCGATCCGGGCAGCCCCGATGTCATTTGGACCGACTATGGCATTCCCTCCGCTCCGCCATTATCCCCGGTGGTGGTCCTGGCAGGGAGCGGTTCTCTCGGGCAGCCCAATTTCCTGGTCGATCACTGGGAGCCTGGCCCGGGCGCCGGTGATCTGGAAATTTTGAAATCATCTCCGGTCAGGGAGGAGATAAAGCGCGAGGTGACACACAGGCTCGCGGTATTGATCCATGTGCCAGGCAATGACAACAGTGAGAGTGATGCCGGGGAGGTTATTGAATCCGTGGTCCGGACATGGGCAAAAAGGGAGCCGCTGGGTGTCGCGGTAGTGCGAGTGGACCGCTCGGACGAGCGCGAGCGGCTGCTCCTGGCATTCATGGGAGCGAAAAGAACAGGCCCTGACTGGGTGGGGGTAGTGTTCGGCCGGGGCAAGCTGATGCCGCCGCTGAGAGGTGAGGAGATAACCGAGGAGAGATTGAACGGGCTTCTCGAGCCCCTGCTCGGCGATTGCTCGTGCCTTCAGTCTCCAGCCGCCCTGGGTGTCGACCTGCCCATGGAATGGGATGAGACCCTCGATTCTGCGCTGGTAAAGCTGCGCTCGAACGACATCCAGGTGAGCGGGGTTTCAGGCACATGGGGGATATTGGCTACCACTGCCTGGACCCTAGGGGGCCTGGTTTTTCTAGTCGGAATAGCCACAGCCCTGATAATGCGGAGCAGGAAGCGTTTTTCCGCATGAATCCTTGCAGTAGCTCAAGTTTTAGGGAGTTGGAGTTTCTGGATAATTAACTCGGATTCTTCGTAAAGATTTCATACCTGTATTTGTAATAAGGGTGCACCTGTGTGTGCGCCCGGGCCTGATCAAAACAGATTAACCCTCGGGCGGTCACATGGGTCCGCCCCATAAGCGCTAAGTTGTTGTAATATTTCTAAGCCGGATTATTTTCAATAATTCGCAATGCTTTATAAATGATAAAGTTATATCTCATCCCTATGATTAGGAGATTTACACACCCCGCCCGCTTCGCGGGCACCTCTCTCAAGAGGGGATTTTTCCCCCGCCGTTACCGGTCTATGCGCAAATGCCCGAAAGACGGGCATTTAATTCCCCTCTAAAAAGAGGGGTGGCGACGCAGTCGACGGGGTGTGTCATTCAAATCATCCTGAAGATTAACTTTCAACAATAAATACTTAGCGCTTATGGGGGTCCGCCCCTTGGGGTTGGGGAAATTTATGCATAATTCAGGTTAAGAGGGCAGAAGGCATAATCCTTCTTATGCCACCAAAAGAAGAAAAAAATTTACCTTTACGGATGATGGCTCCGTAAAAAGTCAAATTCTTTAAATTATTTATGTAAGTATTCAGAAATCAATGTAATTAGATGATTTTATTATTGCGATTTAGAATGATTATTATTATAT
>DATKXY010000109.1:0-3644 GCA_035528795.1 archaeon
TGCTGGGTGGACGAATATTACTATATCTATCCGGACACCAGCGCCGTCCGCCGGGTCTCCTGGAAAAAGGGCTCCCTCGGCCATCCCCGGCAGTTCCAGGAAACCCTGGCCCTCCTCCACCCCGGCCAGAAGGTTTCCGACCTGTTGGAGAAGGATCTGGCCATGGTAGCGGATTACGAATCCAACACGAGCGAGGTCAAGTTCGTCGAGGATCCCAACAGCCCGCCCTACGGCCCCTTCACCTGGGACAACCCGAAACCCTACACAATCCGACGGTACAACTTCAAATCCCAATACAAGCCTTTCATCTGCTTCGAACCCGGCAACCAGATGCACATCAGGCACAGCAGCCTGAGCTCGTACGACAGGGCCGGGGGATGCAACCACTTCCCGGTCGGGCAGGCCCGCTGCGACGGAAGGACGACCAGGATGTCCGACCGGCCGTCGCACTGCACCAGCTTTCCCATCTCCGATCCGGTGCTCCACGAAGAGGATGACAGACTCTACTGCCAGGCTACAAGCCGCCGGCTCCGGAGACTAAATGGCTTGAAAAGCTTAAACAGGGGGTGGCACATTGATCGGGGGCGGGTCAACCGCACCCGGCTGCAACAGCCGAGTGGCTTGGCCGGTTTTGGCGGGACCAGAACAGACCGTTGTTTTTTGGGGCTTAACCCTATACTGTTGCAGCGGGTGAGCACATCGTTAAGTGACAAGGAGTATCTTCATGCATCTTATAGGCGAACAAGGACTTGGGATATTCTTATTCGGAGTATTGGCATTGCAGGGCGGGGCAATGCTGGTCTTCGCTAGGAGATTTCTGCAGATTAAACCCGAAGGACAAGGTATAGTCATGGCAGCAAACTACTACAACACAGCTATGCTCATTCTGTTTATCCCTTTGATTGCTGTTTCCCTGATTATGGGTTGGTATCAGACCTTAGATCTGACTCACCTGGCTTTAGCCATGCCTTGGCTGATCTATGGATTAGAGGCTATTGGCATCGCTTTAATAACTTGCGGTACCGCGATGGTCGTACTTGGCTTCCTGGCTTTACGCAAAACCTTTCAGCCTGGCGGCTTTGCTCCACGCTCCCAGGACCTGCTTGTTACCTGGAGTATATACTCTTTGGTGAGGAATCCACTAAATGCCGGTGTGTTATCTGTGACATTGGGCCTTGCGCTTACGGTACAGTCGCTTTTCGTAATTGCCCTGTTTATCATCTACCTCATACTGGTCTTACGTGTTCTTTCCATAGAGGAGACCCAGCTATCCGAAGCGTTTGGTGAAGAGTACCGCTCCTATTGCCAGAAGGTTAGACGGCTAGTTCCATTTATTTACTAGCTAAGAGTGGACAAAAGAAGAAATACTGAATTGAATGAACGCCCTTATTGAATGTAAAATCTAACTTTAGGATAAGAAATTCGTTTTCTGCTGCGGCGGCTGATTGGACCTTCATCTGTCCGCCGCATTAAGGGCAGAGCAATGGGTCAACTTCATAGACTTAGTAGAGGACCTTGTCCTCGCCGTTCTGTTGGACGAGCTTCTCGATTTCCTTGATGATCAGGTCCTTGCGGGCTAGGACGGCGTCAATCTCATTATCAGACAAATAATCTTCGACAAATTCCTTGATGATCTCGTAATTTAACGACTTGATCTTCTCGTAAAAGGCCCGCGGCAACTCGCGCATGACCATCGGCCCTTCTTTGTGTTTTTCGGTGTAGATCAGCTCTTTGGTCCATTTTCCGCCCGTCCGAAAACTCCGTGAGTGGTCGGGCAGGATCATTCGCCAGTCCTCAGTGATAAAGTAATTATTCAGGTGGCGGTCCTGGTTGCCAATCAGGTTGTCGAAGGCCCTCTGCAAGTAGAGCGCCCGGTTATATCCAAAGACAAACCGGGGGGGGACTTTGATTTTCTCCTTTTTGATCTTGTCCAGTTTCTTCCAGTAAGTCACCCAGAGCTGGCAGGAACCCCGTTTTTCCAGGAACCTCTTTTCTACCGTCGGCGCGACCATGTTGAGCCCGAGGTACTTGTCGAATCGATAAGCGGCGATCTCGTATTTCCAGCTCTCGATGTAACCCCCGAGTCTCCCCTGAACGTCCTTCCAGAGCGCGTCATTAGTGATCCCGTCCTTCTCCAGGGTGAGATGCCAGGGGCTGGTCACGGATTCGGGTCCGATCATTTGCTCATATTTGACCACGTTGGCGCTGATCAGGAACTCCTCCCATTTCTGTCGTTCGGCGATCTCCTCAGGGAGAAACTGGCAGAAAATAGGAAGTGTCAGGGAGAAAAGAATAAAAGAAAAGCCAGCAATCACTCGCAGTTTTCTCATTCGGCCCTCCTTTCCTTGGCAGGCATTTGCTCCGATATTTCGCTCATATAAACAAGGCCCGGGCTCAGGACCACTAATACAGGACCTTGTTCTCGCCGGCCTGCTTGATCATCTCTCCGATTTCAGCCTGAATCAATTTCGTGCGGGCGATAATAGATTCGATCTCCTTGTCAGTTAGATAGGGCCCGATGGCCTGTCTGATGCTGACGAAATCCAGGACCTTGATTTTATCGAGGAGAATCCGCGGAACCCGCCGGATGAGGTAAGGCTTGCCGTCGTCTTGAGTCCTTTTTATTCCGTTGATGCCGAAGACGAGTCTCTCTGTGTATTTCTTATCCGAGCGGAAAGCGCGGGAATGGTCGATGAGGATCGTCCGCCAGTCCTCTGTATACTTAAGATTTTGCTGGGTCGGATCATCGTTGGCGATCAGGCAATACCAGAGCCGGGTGACGTATTTCATATCGTCGACCTGTTTCAGGGCTATTTCCGGGATTTTGATGCCCCGCTCCATGATTTCCAGAAGGCTGTATTTGCTGTCGACCCACAGAGAAAGAACACCCTTTTTCCCTTGAAAGTCCCTTTCCACGTAAGGGGGAACCATATTCAGGCCGATGAGCTTATCAAGACGGTAGGCGGCGATTTCATATTTCCAGCAGTCCCTAGCGCCCCCTCCCAAATTCAGATCGACATCTTTCCAGGCCGCCTTCTTCTCGATGCCATCCTTTTTCAGAAAAAGCTTCCAGGGCTTGGTCACGCCTTCGCCGATGAGTTCATGTTTGGTGATCTCGGCTGTCTGCAGGTACTCTTCCCACTGCGCCCTCTGAGCGATTTCCTGGGCGGTAAACTGACTGCAAACAAAGGGCGCGAATAATAAAAGCGGCGCAAAAAACCATAAGATCACCCCTTTTCTTCTCATCTGGGCTATCCTTGCTGCGTTCGCTTTTTCCCCGTTAATTTCTTTCTTTTAATCAATCAGCCTTCAGCCCCGAAGAATAAGAAGTTCCTTTTCTGCTGCGCAGGTCGAATGATCGTTCAAGCACTCATTTTGCCTCACCCGATCGTTAGGGATGATAAATCAAGGAGCCGCCGCTTGTCAAATTGAGTTGAAACCAGAGGAAAAAGGCCGGGAAGCCGCGGATAAGCCGAAAAGCGCCGGAAATCCGACAGACCTCGCCTCGCAGGGTCAGAGAAGGTTACGAAGAATAATCAGTGGAGGCCTCCGCGGCCATCAAAACTTCCTGATAGGCCAGGTGCGTTGGAGGAGGTCTCTCCGCGATAAAAGTCAGCTTGAGGTGGTCGATAATCCTGTCCACC